>DUAG01000011.1 GCA_012960925.1 Candidatus Manganitrophaceae bacterium | reverse complement strand
TTTGCGACAGAACCTAGAAACCCAGTTACAAATAACTACGATGAGCGTAAGTACTTTCTTGATTCATTGGGCGATATGTCGCTTTTAGAGTGTGAAATCTTAGCGTTCATAAAAACACAGCCTCAGCAAACACAAGTTGGTGAAATCAGTAAGCCAGGAGTAGATCAATATGCAATCGTTGGAGTAATTGGTCGTCTTAAATCTCGTGGATTTATAACTGGGGCTCAAGGCTCATTTTCAATCGGTGGCGGCGCAGACAATTCTCTTCAGGGGTTAGTTTCAATATCACCGTATGGTGAGCGGTTTTGTATATTTTGTCTAAGCGCATAACAAGGTGCTCAAGCGAGGACGCGCTAATGCGCGCCGCTGGGGTTAGGCCCCTAGAAGTTAGATGCTGAAAACCACATATAAGCACCTTAATACAGTTCAAAAAGGATCATTTGGAGAGGCCTTCTCCAAGATGGCCTTCACACTAGAAGGCTTTGAGGTATACAGCTCTGAATATGATGATCGTGGTATTGACTTTATTGTAAGGAATAATTCTGGGAGGTATTTTGCTGTCCAAGTAAAGTCGACTGACGCCAGTTCAAATCCGTCTATAAAGAAAGACAAGTTTCAGGTAACTGCCGATTTTCTTTTTTGTGCAGTACGAATAATAGAAGGTAAGCAACCTGCCCTATATATCGCCAGAGGCTCCGACTGGCAGTCCAACATTGAGTGCCTGAATTATAATCCCAAGGGCGGTGCATCGAGTTATTGTCAAATCTGGTGTATGAGATCTTCATTAAGCGGCGACCTGATCTGATTTATTGATCTCAATCCCATCTTTAAATGGAACTCCTTCGATGACTTTGGCGAGGTAGTTAAAACCTCTCAACCTGCGCCAGTTCAGCTCAGCACATTGGCTGAGTTTGAACATCATATGCAACATTCCATCTCTGGATAAACAACCTTTCGAACGTTTGGTTCGATGCCGAATGGTGCCAAAGGTGGATTCGATCGGATTACTCGTTCTCAGACTTTGCCAATGTGTGGCAGGGAAATCATAAAAGGCCAATAACTCCTCTCTGTCTTTTTGAAGACAAAGTGTCGCCTTCGGATATCTGGCCTCATAGGTTTTTATAAATAAATCAAAAGCACTTTCTGCATTTTCCAGCGTATCCGCCTGCCAGATATCGTGTAATGCCCCTTTCCCTTTGGCTTGTAGCGACTTTGGCAAGGCATTTAATACACTGCAGGTCTTATGCATCCAGCAACGCTGTTGGCGTGTGTCCGGATAGATCTCTTCCAGGGCAGCCCAGAACCCCATGGCCCCATCTCCGACAGCAAGCTGAGGACTGTTCATGCCCCGAGATTTCAATTTCAACAGGACTTCACGCCAACTCTGTGTGGATTCCCGGACCCCATCTTCTATTGCCAAAAAGTGCTTTTCACCTCGGTCATTGACCCCAATGATCACCAAGGCACACAGCTTTACCTGTTCCCCTCTCAGGCCGCTGTAGATGCCGTCTGCCCAAATATAGACCCAACGATCTTTGCCCAATTCGCTCCGATTCCAATCTCGATACTCCTGTCCCCAGATCTGCTTCAAGCGTGAAACGGTATTGGCCGAAAATCCAGAAGCCTCGGGGCCAAGTAATACCTTGAGGGCTTCACTCATCTCTCCGCTACTCACGCCCTTCAGATATAACCAGGGGATGGTCGCTTCCAGCGAACGGGTCTTCCGGATATACGGCGGAACGATGGCAGACCGGAAGGTGACGGATTCTCCTATTCGAGACCGGACTTTCGGAATCTTCACGGTCACTGGGCCGATGCCAGTCTGAATGGATCGCTCAGGAAGGGAGCCATTTCGAACAACCGCAGCATGACCTTGATCGGTTTGTTGTCCGGAATATTGAGATAACATCTCTTGCAATTCCACTTCTATCGCCTGTTCAATCAATTTCTGGGCGCCCGTCCTAAGTAAATCTCTGAATGGGTCTGAAATCTCTTCTCGATCTTTTAACGAAATAACGGTATGATCTTTCATGGTGGCGTATCCTCCAGGTTGTTTGATTCATTCGCAGTTTCAAATCAACCAGATACGCCGCTTTTTTTCAAGCCCTCCATACACCACTTTCAGTTATAACTCTCGTAAAACGGGTTGCTGATTCATTAGATGCCACAATTAATTTAGACGCAGGCAATCAAAATAAAGGCCTGAACATCTCCATCTCCATTCCCAGGGCCTAGAGTTAGGCCTTCTCGCAATAAACGATGTTCGCCCGGAACACGGGGAGGACGCACTTTTCAGACCCCCGATACGCTAAAAGTACTGCATTACTTTATATTTTCCTAAGCTATTGCTAAGATTCAATCCGTATACTCACTTACATTTATCACTAGGGTCTCAATGTTTCCAGGTTCCATTATCGGGACCATATGAATTAACGAACAAATTTACCCGAAATTTGGCCCGTATCTATGACTGTCTCATCGTAAGAACTTGCACAAACCTTACTGATGGAGGAAAGGCCCGTACGACAAGGAGTTATCCCAGAGAGTCGGTAAACTAAAAAAGGGTGTTCTGTGGGCTCTCGAGGCCATATGGAGGCTGATGATGATAAAACCCTGTACTCTGGATTTCTATTCGAGTGGTGGGCGAATACCTTAAATAGCGATTTAAAAATTCTCGTGTGCGGATGCGTTCCGGCACGCAGAAAATATGGCCTTAAAAGAAAGATCATCGAATCGTTGCGTGTGTTTCAAAATTTCCAGGCGAAGAGCCTGGAGACTTCTGAATAAGTTATGGATCATTTTTTCGGGGCAAAAATGTCTCGTTTCTGCGTTGTAAACTATTGAAAGTAGCGGGCTATTATCTGCAATTTTCGTCTTGAAAAGACTAATTCAAGGTTTGTCTGACAGCATGATTATTAATGTTTATCGTGCTCGTGAAAATTCAAAATAGGATAACAACAAAGAGGAGGTAGAGGAGACTGGAGAAAAGAAAGTTAATCTCGAGCGTGTGCTTTGCACACGAGGCCATAACTAACTGACTTGGGACCGTGGATGACGAAACGAACGCCAAGAAGATCCGTTCCCTGGTGGGTTGATTAAGGAGGATGTGTAATGATTATTAAAGAAAGAGCACTGTCTATTGGAGACAAGACCTGGAGGGTAATCCGCAGGTGTGGTACTTTCAGCCTTGTTATAAGTGTTATCGGGTTTTCCGGCATACAGGCCTTTGCTCAGACGGCAACACTAGCGAACGGAACCGTATTGACGCGAGTGAACCCACCCAAAGTGTTTGCGACAGAGGGTCCAATAACGGATATCAACGTTGCAGATAGGACACTCACCGTCACCGGAAAGCTCCTGACCTTCCCGGTGACGCTCAACTCGGGTTTAGTGGGTGCCCTTGATGTGCCATTCGAGATGAGCGGTTCGTCGGCCCTCGGACAGGACGGAGAGGCCACGACTGGGATCGGCCCGGTAGGGACCTTTGATCGCCTGCTCGACGCCAATGCCACGGTTCGTGATGTGAATATGACCGACCCCACGCTTTTGACGCGTGAAGCAACTAAGGACCGCCGAGGCGCCGCCCGGTCGATCTTCAGCTCGATCGAAGCTGGCAGGGACCCAATTGCATTGGCGGCTTTGCAGGACAATTACTTTAGTTATGTTCAGAAGGCTTGGGCCGTTCATCAGGCCAATCTTCCATTAGATTTCCTCGATCGCGCAGGGATTCGAACTGGTGGCAATGTCTATCCGGCGACCGCGGGTGCAACCCTTAAGTCGGCCGGCCATGTCTATGAAGATAGCGCGGTTCCACCTAACCCATATTTCATCACAGACATCGAGACCGTTCTCGAACTCTCTGAGAATGTCGCCAGCGGGGAAGTCGTCAGCATCGATGGGGGAGACAAGGCTTCAGGTCGACCGGCCTCTATGGTGATCGGCGATTTACTCCTGATCTTCAACCAGGATCCCCGCTTCGGTTCCGATATCTTCGGAATCCTTGAAACGACGATCCCGTTTAACCTCTTTCTCTCTTCAGGAACGGGTATAACGGTTGACACCATCGGGCACATGGTCGGCGGACACGTCCTCTTCATCCAGGAACTCGTCACTGAGCTGCTCGACACGACCGGGGGTGTTTTTGCGATCACCGAACGTTGGCGTTTCGATGAAGGGGGCAACAGGATTCGCTTCCGCGGCGAAGTCAGCGAGGTGAATGTCGATACCGACGACGAAATTGAAATGGAGGTCGTAATTTTTGACCCAGGACCAGACTCCCAGTGTAATGCTACGACCGGTTGTCGATTTGATGTCGACATTCTGCCACCCGAGGCAGCTATCGGCGTAGGTATCGGTGCCGGAACAACTCCGGGCGGGGTCTTCGGTTTCAGGGTCCGTAGAGATGTCACCGTAGCGAATGTTTCTTTTGTTACCATCAACTTGCGCTACAAGAAGGACATTGGGGCTCCTGTCCCCGGAAGTTCTCGAGATCGCCTTGCGCATCCCAACAAAGGAGACATAGCCTTCACCGAAACGATAGCTCGGGTGGAGGTCGATGGAGTCAGGTAAGAGAGTGTGGAGGTAATAGAATAGGGGCAAGATCCGTCTGGCCCATTGGATGAACACGCCGACCCCGGGAGCATAATCTTCCGGGGTCGGCGTCATTTGAAGGTAGAATCATAAACCTTTCCATGCCCCGCTTATGACTGCTCCAGTTTGAGAGATCGCTGAGTTATCTCCATTGCATGAAGAGGGTAGTAACGTATCCCTTTTCGGTTTTCAGGGTTTAATCAAAAAACTGGCTAACACCATACATAATGCTAAAATAGAGGTCGATATACCGCTTCGCCTTTATCATAGAAATTCCGAGGTTTTCTGAGGAGCCATAAGGGCTCTGGCCCGAAATAATTCCGAATCCACGGCCTTGATCGTCCGGCTCATCTCAGAGGTGATTGCCCTTTTGGGAGATCGAAGATCTCAATCGCCGCCCGTGTATGTACAACCTCCCCTACAAAGTACACAATCAGTTTCACATCTTCGGACATATTGTACCCCCCCCCATAATAGGGGAGGGTTACATGTAGACCGGGGGCAGCAACAAGTATTTTTTTAGTTGGCGAACATGAAACCGCCGGATTTTAAACTAAAAAGATCTAAGAAATGGGGATATTTGCCATCATCCGGGAAGCCAGATTCTGCTTTTTCGTGAGGCCCCGGTCTCAGCATGTGGGAGGATTCGTGCCTGAATGGTTTTGCGTTCTCTCGGTTCAGGACTGGGATCAGGGCCAGGTGAGGAGGTTTATCTTCAAACCCTCTGCATCGAAATCGAATGGACGGAAACCCCTGTCGAAGGTCACCCTCTGGTGATGACCACCCGGGTAAGAGTCACCTCGCCCTTCAGGGACCGGGTTTCACCTAATTGAGAAAAGAGGAAGCCTGAGCTATTCTCTTGGGCACTTTGGTTCCAGCATTTTGTTTATCTGTTCGAATTCGCAGGGGGGGGCACCAATAATTTATTTTGTTCCAGAACTTAAGGAAACTGTATGCGATTTTTGTAAACGGGACAGAAAACTCAAGAAAGCCTTCTGGTTTCGCCACCAATTTCATTTTCTTTCCACATTCAAAGCACCGCATTATTTTTCCCTCATTGGAGGACCTCTCACGCGTCCTGACAAATTTATCAGGCGGTTCCCCGAGGATCAATACGAATAACTTGTCATTTGGCTGAACATTTCAAGATCACAACAAAAATATTCCGAATCCCACGAATTTTGTTATTTTTTGGTATAGTGGTACATTCAATAAACGAAAACTCTTTTTGGCCTTCAAAAGGCCAGTTGAATCTTGCCTATGAAAAATCTCATCTCTGCCTATAAAACAGACAACTTTTTTGACGAGATGTTTGAAAGCCCGCAATCGCCTCGTCCGCACTACCGCCAATTCTGCAAGCGGCTTTCAGAACTTTCTATGAAAGAATTTGACAGGCGGCGGCGTCAAGCCGATCAGGTTTTTTTGAATCAGGGGATTACCTTTACGGTCTATGGAGATCCACAGCAGACAGAACGGATCTTCCCCTTTGATCTGATCCCGCGCATTATCCCGAATAGTGAATGGCAGCATATCGAGCAGGGTTTGCGCCAGCGCATCCATGCCCTGAACGACTTTTTGGGGGATATTTATGGAAAGCAGCAGATCTTAAAAGACAAGATTGTTCCACGTGAACTGGTGGAAGGCTCTGCGGAGTTTCTCCCGGATCTTGTCGGGTTCCGACCGGAAAAGAATATCTTTGTCCATATCTCCGGTGTCGATCTGATCCGTGACGAAAAGGGCACCTATACGGTCCTGGAAGACAATCTCCGTGTCCCTTCCGGGATTTCATATGTCCTGGAGAATCGTGTTGTGATGAAACAGGTCTTCCCGAACCTGTTTTCGCGGATGCGTGTCCGGCCAATCGATCACTATCCCAACCAGTTGCTGGAGAACTTAAGATACCTTGCGCCGCGCTCAGTTGAAAACCCTACGATCGTCCTCTTGACCCCCGGTGTTCACAACTCCGCCTATTTTGAGCATACCTACCTTGCCTTGCAAATGGGAATCGAACTGGTTGAAGGTCAGGACCTGGTGGTGGAAGGGGACCGCATCTATATGAAAACGACTGAAGGGCTCCGAGCCATTGATGTCATCTACCGTCGTATCGATGATTCTTTCTTGGACCCGGAAGTCTTTCGAAGCGATTCAACGCTAGGCGTTCCCGGACTGATGCGCGCCTATCGTGCGGGCAACGTGACCTTGATTAACGCGGTCGGGACGGGTATTGCGGATGACAAGGCCATCTATGCCTACGTCCCCAAGATGATAAAATACTATCTGAACGAAAACCCGATCCTCCCCGGGGTCCAAACCTATCTTTGTCATCATGAGTTGGATCGCTCATATGTCCTGGAGCATCTTTCTTCTCTTGTGGTCAAGGCGGTCGGCGAATCCGGGGGATATGGTATGCTGATGGGGCCGGCCTCGACCAAGACCGAACAGGAGGAGTTCCGGAAAAAGATCATTGCCTCCCCACGAAACTATATTGCTCAACCGGTCATATCGCTTTCACGGCACCCCTCCCGTGTGGGAGATCGCATAGAAGATTTTACATTGGCCGGACGTCATGTCGACCTGCGGCCCTATGTTCTTTATGGCAAGGAGATCACGATGTCCC
Source organism: Candidatus Manganitrophaceae bacterium (assembly GCA_012960925.1). Taxonomy (NCBI): domain Bacteria; kingdom Pseudomonadati; phylum Nitrospirota; class Nitrospiria; order Candidatus Troglogloeales; family Candidatus Manganitrophaceae; species Candidatus Manganitrophaceae bacterium. The sequence continues at coordinate 152,117 of DUAG01000011.1, read as the reverse complement.
TTGGCGGGTTGACCCGGGTGGCCTTGAGAGAAGGGTCCCTCGTCGTCAACTCATCGCAGGGCGGGGGCAGTAAAGACACCTGGGTCCTTTACGGAGAAGGATAGATGCTCAGCCGTACCGCAGAAATGTTTTTTTGGATCGGCCGCTACATGGAACGGGCAGAATATACCGCGCGCCTGATCGATGTTTATTACGACCTTCATCTTGAAAGCGCGGGCTATGATGAATCTGTTGCTGATTGGGAGCGCTACCTGGACGGAAGAGGGGATGCCCCTTCCTATGGTGCTTTGTATCAGGAGATCAATACAGAGAATGTCCTCGATTTTCTCATTCTCAACAAGCAGAATAAAAATTCATTGGTCAACCTCATCCAGATGGCGAGAGAAAATGCACGCGGCATTCAGGAGCAGCTTTCAATCGAAGCCTGGTACCATCTGAATCGTTTTCACCTCAGTCTCAGAGACCGCACACTTTCTGAGTTAAGGGCAAACCCGCATAATCTTTTGAACGAGATCAAAGTGGGATGTTATACCCTGGCCGGTGTTTTTCGGAGTACCCTGCTCCGGGGTGAGGGATGGGCCTTTTATCGGCTTGGCAAAAACGTTGAGCGGACCCAGCATACCGCACTCTTGCTGATTCACCCGGCACTCCTTTCCCCGGACCCGGATGTACGGGCCTTGCCCGCATACCAGCAGTGTATTGCCATCTTGAAATCAGCAAGCGCGCTTCAGGTTTATCGGAAAGTCTACGGCGGGCACCTTTCTCCCAAAACCATTGTGCAGTTTCTACTGTTTCATAACCGCTTTCCCCGGTCCGTCCGTTTTTCCATCAACCTGGTTCAGGAACTGCTGCCGGGTCTCTCGGGTCCTGCTCGAAGCCCCAAGCGGCGTGAAGCAGAACGGTTGTCCGGGCAGTTGGTTTCCGATTTAAAATACAGCAGTGTTGAGGAGGTTTTTCAGTTGGGTCTGACCACCTTTATTACCGAGGTGCTCGAACGTCTTGACCTCTTGAGTCATGGGATCGAAAATATTTTTTTTGGATCAAGCCATTTTTCCGATCAACTTGTGCCGGCTTTACAGCGAAAACGGCATCGTCATCGCGAACCCGGGGTTTCTCCGGGCCATGCCACCAAGGCGGTCCTTTCTGTTCGTCACCAGTTTGTCTACACCTATGACTCCCTGGTCACACAGGTACAAACACTTATGCGCCTTGCTCCGCCGCAACGCTACGGACGTCAGCGACGCCTGGATATCCGCTGGCATATGGAACCGCCGGCGGACTATCGAAATTTTACCGATGCCTTCGGAAACCTGGTTTGGCAACTGGACCACGTGAACATTAAAGAGATCAGCTGTACCATAGAAATGCGGGTCGAAACACAGGCCCTCTATGGGATGGATCGGTCATTGATCTACCAAGGGATCTCCGCACAGGAATCGGAATGCACCGTGGATGCAATGGAATTCAAGCGCTTGACGGCCCTGGTCGACCATTCAGAGACGATTGACCGGTGGGCAAAGAATTTGAAAGAACGGGGGGTATCTTCAATTGAAATGGCGGAGACCATCCTTCATCAGGTGGGGTCTCATATGCAGTATGAGGCCGGGCAGACCCATGTCGGAACACGGGCTTCTGAGGCCTTCAAGCTGGCAAAAGGCGTCTGTCAGGATTATGCCCATATCATGCTCTCTCTTTGCAGGCTGGCGGACCTTCCCGCCCGATATGTCTCCGGCTATCTGCCTGGAGAGGGACAGATGCACGCCTGGGTGGAGGTCCTCCTCCCGGTGGGCCCGGAACAGATCCCGATATGGGTTGCGTATGATCCGACCCACATACGCCGATGCGACGAGCGGTATATTACCGTTGGGATCGGTCGGGATTATCAGGATGTCGCCCCGACCAGCGGTTTTTATTCCGGAGATGCGGCCAGCACACTGGAATCACAGGTATCGGTCACGGTTGACTCACAAGGCCCTGCGGAGAAACTCCTCCCTCCACCGCTGATTGGTGGGAATGCTTCCCCCTCAAGGGCGGAAGCGCAGCAACAGCAGTAAGCATCACTTCCTGAGATCTATTCCTTTCCCGAAAACCCCTCTAATGTTTTGAGTCGCCTCTCCTCAGCTTCTTGTAGCGTTTTCTCTAAGCCCCTTGCCTTTTTCAGTACATTTACTCGTGATTGAATAAACGTATCCACTGTACCTTGAACCTCATTCTTGGGCGGGGTCTGTTCCATTTTTGGAGCATTATTTTCTTCTAATGAGCATGCTGTGCTCAGCAACAGCATGCTCATTAGGATGATGTGTCTGGTTTTTATCATTAGAGTTCACCTTTTAGGATCCCGACAAGAGGTTGCACCAATATTTTTCGTTGATATTTTCTGTCCATGATCAACAATTATACCTGATGCTTGTCTTTTTCGGGTTTCAGGGAGAAAGGGAGTGGTATTTTAAGGAATACGGAAAAATGGAGGAGATGGATACGAAGGCTCCATCAACTTATGAGACGGCCGGCTCAAGCATGCGAAGCGTTCCGGTGTCTGCATTCAACTGCATGGGAATCCCGAGGGGGAGGGTGGCTATTCCTAAGCCATGTCCGGAGGGAAACCCAAGAAGCATGGGACACTGGAAATCCCCTAATATGTCGAGGATGATTTCCGGAAGATTCTTGGGGTTGCAGCCAGGCATTTCACCAAAAATAACCCCTCGCACGCGGTCAAACTTCCCCAGCAGTTTTAAATAAGAAAGCATTCGGTCGATTCGATAGGGGGCCTCATTGATATCTTCGATGAAGAGAAGCCTATCGTCGGTTTCGATCTCAAAGGGGGTTCCGATCGTGGTGCAGAGCAGCGTAAGACACCCCCCTGTCAAAATCCCTTCAGCGGTCCCGGATTTGAGGGTTTGAAGGTCTGGAAATTTCATTTCAGCAGTCTTCCCGGAAAGGATTTCGAATAAATGCGTTTCCAGCGCCGGAGAGGCTTCCCTGCCGAAATGAGTGGCCGCCATCGGGCCGTGGAATGTGACCCAGCCCAGGGAATGTGTGAGGTAGAGGAGCAGGGTGGTAATGTCGCTTGAGCCGACAACAATCTTCTGAGATCCAGCCAGAATATTTCGATCCAGATGGGGAATCATCCGGGCCGTCCCCACCCCTCCGCGGGCACAAAAGATGGCGTCAACCTTTTTGTTCAAGGCCATGGCCTGAAAATCTCCGGCCCGGTCGAGATCTGTCCCGGCGAAATAGCGTTGGCGCCGGGTCACATTTTTCCCCGGAATAACATGGAAGCCCAGGTGTTCCAGTCGGGCAATTCCTTTTTGGAGCAAGTCTGACTCGACCCAGCCAGCGGGCGCGACGATGCCGATGGTCCCTCCCGGAGAGAGTCGGGGTGGTTTCTTGAGGGAGAGACTATGCATGGATCACTTCCCGGTAGATGATGTTATGCAGAACGGGGCGAAAAGCCCGGATCTGTTCGTTTGCTGTGTCCGGATGGACGCGGTTGGTCAGGAGGATGACGGCGAGGTCTGTCGTTGGATCGACCCAGATCGAGGTTCCCGTGAAGCCCAGATGGCCGAAACTTGATTTGGAAAAATGGCGACCTGAGGAAGAGGGTCGCGAGGGGGTGTCCCAACCCAGGCCCCGTGAAGACCGCGCCGGGATCATTTTTCCTCTTTGACACGTGACAAAGTTTTTTGCCAGGGCTGCGTTGAAAATCCCTTCTCCTCGGAGTCCATCAAGCCAGAGCCGGACCAGTTGGTAAACTTCTTTTGCCGTTGAGAAGAGACCGGCGTGGCCGGAGACGCCTCCCATCGCGTAGGTGTTGTCATCATGGACAATGCCACAGACAACCCTTTTCCGCCGTGCGGAGTCTTCCGTCGCCGCGAAGTCCCTGTTTCGGGCGGCGACAGGCCGACGGCCCTGATTGATGAAAAAGGTTTCCCTGCAAGGGATCTTTGAAAAGAGGCGCCGGGAACAGATCCGGTGAAGAGATGCCTCTCCAACCTTCTCAATGATCTCTCCCAGAAGCATAAATCCGATATCGCTGTAGCGGCTGACCTCTCCGGGGGCGGAGATAAGCGGCTCCTTCCGGGCCAGTGTGTAAACGGCTGCTTTGGCCTCAGATGACCCGAGAAAGCCGGATTCTTTTTTTGCCCGCCTTGCAATCGTCTGGAAATAGGGCTTCCAATCGGGGAGTCCGGAGGAGTGGGTTAGGAGGTGGCTTAGGGTGATCTCTCTTTTTGGGCCGCGCGTAAAGCCAGGGATAAATCGGGTCAGCGGGTCCTTGAGGCTTATCCCTTCCTCCTGGATCATGAGGAGAAGGATGGCGCTAGTCGCCAGCGGTTTGGTCAGGGAGGCGAGATCAAAGAGGGTATTGCGTTTCATTGGTTTTTTTTCAGGAAGGAGTGAGGCGTGACCAAAGGCCTTGTGATAAACGACTTTTCCCCGATGATGGATCAGTAAGACCCCTCCCGGGAAGACCTTTGTTGAGAGGCCTTCTTTCATCTTTTCTGTCGTTGCGGCAAAGGGTTTCATGAAGATTGTAACTGCGAAAGGAGTTTCTGGTGAATGCCTCCGAACCCGCCGCTGGACATGATGCAAACCAGATCACCAGCTTGAAGTTGGCCGGAAAGTTCAGAAATGATCTCTTCCGGTGTCGGGATGAAGAACGCTTTTTCCCCCGCACGCGTCAGATCTCCAATAATTTTATCAGGATTCAGTCGCTCGTCCGGAGGGAGTTTTTCCAGGGCAAAGGGCCGGGCCAGAACAATCCGGTCGGCTTTCTTAAAGGCTTCTACAAAGGCGTCCTGAAAAATATTACGTCGGCTCGACGCCGATCTGGGTTCAAAGACGACCCAGATCCGTCGGGTGGGATACCGCAGGCGGAGAGAGGCCAGGGTTTCTGAGATGGCGGTCGGATGGTGGGCAAAATCGTCCATGATGATAATATCTCTGGCGATGCCGACAATCTCCTGTCGTCGTTTTACGCCTTTAAAGCTTTTAATCCCCTCCTGGATCTTTTCCCAGGAAAGACCGAGGTGATGGCTGAGCGCGATGACGGCCAGGGTGTTTTTGATATTGTGCCGACCGAAAAGGGGGCTCTCGATGCTCCCCAGTCTCTTCTGATGATAGGAGACATCAAAACGGATCAGACCCCCCGCAACCTGGATGCCCTCGGCCAGCCAATCCATCTTGTTTGCCTGTGCGTTATCGTCCATCTCTGTGCCGTATCGTTCGACTCGACAGCGCAGGTTTTGTGTGACCTCATCAATGGCTTCATCTCCGGCTCCGGCCAATAAAAACCCATCCGGCGGGAGGAGCCGGACAAATTTCTGAAAGACCGCCTTCACGGCTTTGAGGTCTGAGAAGATGTCGACATGATCAAATTCAATACTCGTCAGGATGGCATGGCGCGGGTGGTAATGGAGAAATTTAGGACCTTTGTCGAAGAAGGCGGTATCATATTCATCCCCTTCAATCACAAAATGCGGTCCCGCCCCAAGTCGATGGTTGCTGTTGAGATTCTGGACCCAGCCGCCGATCAGCATGCTCGGATCGCATCCGGCAGAGGTCAGTACCCACCCCAAAATAGAGGAGGTGGTTGTCTTGCCATGTGTCCCGGCGACCACCAGGGACTTCCGCGGCCTAAGAAAATATTCCTCCACGGCCGCAGCCATCGAAAGCGTAGGGAGCTTCCGTTTCAGTGCCTCAACAACCTCCGGATTGTCTTTTCCGACGGCGTTTCCGATAATCACGAGATCGGTTTCCGGATCAATATGATCCGGCGCAAACCCGCTCTTGCAGACAATCGCGGCCTTCTCGAGGAAGGTACTCATCGGGGGATAGACCTGGGCATCGGAACCGGTGACCTCATGCCCTGCTTTTTTCAAGAGCCCGGCCAGGGCCGCCATCCCGGTGCCGCAGATGGCGATCATGTGGATATGTTTGGGCAAGACGGATATCTCCTGATGAACAAGTTGGGAGGAGTTTAACAAGCGAATTTCATTTTATCAAGCCTCGGATGTGATGCAAGCTGGAAATTCTTGCAAGCCCGTTGAATGATTGACAATTTTTGGCCTCTATGGTAGCGTGAATCCTTTTCCGAACGAGAGATTACATGGTCATTCCTTCGTTTAAAGACTTTTGTGAAAAAGCCAAAAAAGGGAACCTGATCCCGGTTTATCGCGAGATTCTGGCCGATACGGAGACCCCTGTTTCCGCTTTTCTGAAGATCAAAGAGGGGAATTACGGCTATCTTCTTGAAAGTGTCGAGGGCGGCGAGAAGTGGGGCCGATATTCCTTCCTGGGGACGGCCCCCTCGGTTGTTGTCAAGGGAGAGGGCCATTCTGTCTCGATCATTCGAAATGGAAAATGCGAGCTTACGACGGTCGAAGGCAATCCCCTTCTCGTCTTAAAGCGGGTGCTCGCGGAATACCGACCGGTTGAAGTTGAGGGACTCCCGCGATTTTTTGGCGGGGCGGTTGGAACCCTTGGCTACGACATGGTCCGTTTTTTTGAGCCGCTACACTTCAAGAAGGGTGGTCGGACGATGCCGGACTTTTTTTTTATGTTGACCGACACCCTCCTCCTCTTTGATAACGTCAAACACCGAATCAAGGTGATCTCGAATGCCTTTATCGGGAAGGACGATCTGAAGGTTGTTTATGAGAGGGCCATTGAAAAGATTGACGCCTTGATTCGACGTTTGGCGCAACCGCTTCCGGCGCAGGCCCCGGCCCCGGGGGGTTTGCAGGCGCCTGTTGCAGCACCTAAGTCTAATTTCACCCGGGACCAATACAAAAAGGCGGTTCTTTCGGCCAAGGAATATATCAAGGCCGGAGACATCTTTCAGGTCCAGATTTCCCAGCGGTTTTCAAGCCGTCTAAAGGCCGAGCCCTTTATGGTTTACCGGGCGCTTCGAAGCATCAATCCCTCTCCCTACATGTTTTACCTCCATATGGGTGAACGTCATATGGTCGGAACTTCGCCCGAGGTTCTGGTCCGTCTGGAGGGAGAGCGCGTCGAGCTGAGGCCTATCGCCGGGACGCGCCCGCGTGGCCAGTCACCGGAAGAAGATTTGTCCCTTGAAAAAGAGCTGCTTGCAGATCCAAAGGAACGGGCCGAGCATGTCATGCTGATTGATCTCGGCCGAAACGACGTTGGCCGCGTCTGCCAATACGGGACGGTGAAGGTCGATGAAGTCATGGTGATCGAACGTTACTCTCATGTGATGCACATCGTCTCAAACGTGATCGGAAAACTTCTCCCGGGAAAGGATGCTTTTGACGTCCTGAGCGCCTGTTTTCCGGCGGGAACCGTGACCGGAGCCCCGAAGATCCGTGCGATGGAGATCATTGATGAACTGGAGCCGGAAGGGCGCTCTCTCTATGCGGGTGCGGTTGGTTATTTCAGCTATCAGGGGAACATGGATACATGCATTACTATCCGGACCATTGTTATTGAAGGGGATGTGGCCACCATACAGGCGGCGGCCGGCATTGTCGCCGACTCCGATCCGGACCGTGAATATGAAGAAACAATGAACAAGGCCAGGGCGATGCTGGAGGCGATCAGCTTGGCGGAACGCGGCTTAGTGTAACGGTCTAGCTCACCCGTCTAAGGCGCCATGGCGGCGTTGTTGCGGTGCTCGAATCCTCATGTAAATATACGTTGCGGTTCTACGCTCCTCATGCCTTGCCCTGAAGCCTGATCCGGGCAATCTGAACCGTTACGGATTTAAAAAATAATAATCTGAGGTTTTAATAGAAATGCTGCTTGTGATTGACAATTACGATTCTTTTACCTACAACCTGGTTCAATATCTGGGAGAGATGGGGGAAGAGATCGCCGTCCATCGAAATGATCAGATCACCCTGGAAGAGATTGATAGCATGCGCCCTGATAAGATTGTCATTTCTCCGGGTCCGGGGATCCCGAAGGATGCCGGAATCTCAATAGAGGTGGTCCGGCGGTTCGGGCAGGATATCCCGATTTTGGGGGTTTGTCTGGGACACCAGGCCATCGGAGAGGCCTTCGGCGGTGAAGTCATTCGCGCCGACCGCCTGATGCATGGGAAAACATCCATTATCTCGCATGATGGTCGTTCGATTTATCTGGGTCTTCCGGTCCGCTTCCCGGCAACCCGGTATCATTCGCTTATCCTGAGGCGGGAGAACCTCCCTGATCTTTTTGAGGTCACCGCATGGACTGACGAAGGGGAACTCATGGGAATCCGGCACAAGACGGCCCCCATTGAAGGGGTGCAATTTCATCCGGAATCCATTCTGACCGAAGTCGGGAAAGATCTTTTGAAAAATTTTCTGAAGAAATAAAACCTGAAAGAAAAGATCCCAGGAGAGATCATGATTAAAGAGGTAATCAGCAAGGTGGTCGAGCGTGTTGATCTGACGGAGGCCGAAGCGGAAGGGGCGATGCGCGAGATCATGGAGGGGACCGCAACTCCATCCCAGATCGCCTGCTATATCACGGCGCTCCGGATGAAGGGAGAAACCGTCGCGGAGATTACCGGGTCAGCGCGGGTGATGCGGGAGAAAGCGACCCTGGTCCGGGTTGATGATCCCCTGGTGGTCGATACCTGCGGGACCGGCGGAGACCGAATGAATACCTTTAATATCTCGACCACTGTGGCCTTTGTGGTGGCCGGGGCGGGGGTGACAGTGGCGAAACATGGCAACCGCTCTGTCTCAAGTTCCTGCGGAAGTGCCGATGTTCTGAAGTCGCTGGGCGTTCGGATTGATCTTCCGCCGGATGAGGTGGAGCGCTGTGTCAATGAGCTCGGCGTTGGTTTTCTCTTCGCGCCGCTCTTTCACGGGGCGATGAAGCATGCCATGATTCCTCGCAGGGAGACCGGTATACGGACGATATTTAATATTCTTGGCCCTTTGACCAATCCGGCCCGGGCATCGGTTCAGGTCCTGGGCGTTTTTTCGGAGGAACTGACCGATCTTCTGGCACAGGTTCTTGTCAATCTCGGAACCCGTCACTGTTTTATCGTGCATGGGATGGATGGACTGGATGAGATCACGGTTTCCGGAAGAAGCCGTATTTCAGAAGGAAAAGAAGGGCGGGTCGCGGCCTATACGCTTGAGCCGAAAGACTTTCAGTTTTCCAATCGGGACTTGAAAGACCTGATGGGAGGGAGTCCCGAAAAGAACGCGGAGATCCTCCTCTCCGTCTTGAGAGGCGAAAAAGGGGCGAGGCGCGAGGTTGTTTTGATGAATGCCGCTCCGGCGTTTGTGGCAGTCGGGAAGGCGAAGACTTTGCAGGAAGGGGTGGCCCTGGCCGCTGAATCGATTGATTCCGGTCGCGCGCTGGAAAAACTCAATCGCCTGATAAAGATCACAAATCAATCGTCACGACCGGAAAGCTGAGGACGATGCGCTTTTTAGACGAGATCGTCAAGGTGAAGCGTGAAGAGGTCGCTGGTCGCTTAAGCCGGGCCGCCCTCAGGGAACTTCGATCACGGATTGGAGATGCTGAACCGACGCGCCCTTTCCAAAAGGCGCTGTCCGCTAAGGACCACGGTTGGCCGAGCTTGATCGCTGAGATCAAGAAGGCCTCGCCGTCGAAAGGGATTATCCGGGAGAGGTTCGATCCACTTGAGATTGCACAAATCTACGAAGACGGGGGCGCTGCCGCCCTGTCCATCCTCACGGAAGAACATTTTTTTCTTGGAAACCCTGCCACGCTTAAGGCGGTGCGGTCGAAGGTCTCTCTTCCGCTTTTAAAGAAGGATTTTATCATTGATGCGATTCAGGTTTATGAGGGCCGTGCCTGGGGTGCCGATGCTATTCTCTTGATTGCGGCCCTGTTGGAGAAATCGGAGGTGAAAGATTACTTTGATCTGGCGAGGGAACTTACTCTGGATGTTTTGGTTGAAGTGCATACTGAGAAAGAGTTAGAGATGATTGTTGAGTGGGCGCCGATGATCGGGATCAATAATCGGAATCTGGAAACCTTCGAGACGAACCTCGAGACGACGTTTCGCCTGCTCAAAGAGGTTCCGGAAGGGCGGACCCTCGTCAGCGAAAGTGGGATTGCTTCACGAAAAGATATCGAGGCACTTCAGGAAGCGGGCATCGATGCCATCCTGGTGGGGGAGTCCTTGATGGCATCGGAAGACATCGGAAAAAAAATGAAGGAACTCATTGGAGAGTAAAATGAAGGTCAAGATCTGTGGTTTGACAAATTTAGAAGATGCGCTGGCCGCTGTTGAATATGGGGCGGATGCCGTCGGTTTTATCTTTGTGCCCGAGAGTCCGCGCTTTGTTTCGTTTGAGGATGTTGCTGAGATAACCTCCAAACTCCCGCCGTTTGTGACCACGGTTGGCGTTTTTAATTCGGCGGGAAAGGGGATGCAGTCTGTAATTGATCGGTGTGCGATTGATCTGATCCAGCTGTATGGGGCCTTTCCCAAAGAGATCTCGTTCGACTTTCCAAGGAGGATCATTCAGGTGATTCGTGTTCAGGATGAGAAAAGCCTCGATGTCGTCCCTCCCGGTCCGGTCCGGGCCTTTCTTCTCGATACCTACCGGGAGGAGGTTCTTGGCGGGAGTGGCGTTTCGTTCGATTGGGATATCGCTGCCAAGGCAAAACGCTTTGGAAAGGTTATTCTTGCCGGTGGTTTAACGCCCGAAAATGTTCAGACCGCGATTGAGAAGGTCAGGCCGTATGGTGTTGATGTGAGCAGCGGGGTGGAGATGCGTCCGGGGAAGAAAGATCATCTTAAGTTGAAAGCGTTTATCAAAGCGGCAAAAGAAATGAAGGAGACTCATGCTTCTTCCGAATAAGAAGGGCCGCTTCGGCCCCTATGGCGGGAGATATGTTGCCGAGACCTTGATGCCGGCCCTTCAGGAATTGGAAACGGTTTATCAGTCGGTTCGTCGAAAACCGGTATTCAAGAAAAAGCTGGCGGATATCCTGAAGCATTTTGTCGGTCGTCCGACCCCCCTTTACTTTGCCCCACGTCTTTCGGAGCACCTCGGCGGTCTGAAGATTTATCTGAAAAGGGAAGACCTTTGTCATACCGGTGCCCACAAAATCAATAATACCCTTGGACAGATCCTGCTCGCAGAGGAAATGGGAAAGAACCGGGTGATTGCCGAGACCGGAGCCGGTCAACATGGTGTGGCCACCGCGACCGCGGCGGCCCGTTTCGGTCTAAATTGTGAGGTTTATATGGGGACGGAGGACATGAAACGCCAGGAACTCAATGTCTTCCGGATGCGCCTGCTCGGGGCGAAGGTCACCGCCGTTGATGCCGGGAGCAGAACATTAAAAGATGCGATCAGCGAGGCCTTACGGGACTGGACGGCGAATGTCCGGGACACCCATTATATCCTCGGGTCGGTTCTGGGACCGCATCCTTATCCGATGATGATCCGGGATTTCCAGTCGGTCATCGGTCAGGAGGCGCGGGAGCAGATCCTGCGCACCGAGGGACGCTTTCCAGATGTCATGATTGCCTGTATCGGGGGAGGAAGCAATGCGATTGGTCTCTTCACTCCTTTTCTCTCCGAGCCCGCAATTCGGATGATTGGGGTGGAGGCGGGCGGCCTGGGTATCGAAACTGGAAAACACGCGGCCCGGTTTGCCACCGGGACCCTGGGTGTCCTCCACGGAACGATGACAACCCTGTTGCAGGATGCTGATGGTCAGATTCAGGCAACCCATTCGATCTCAGCCGGCTTGGACTATGCGGCGGTCGGTCCGGAACATAGTTATTACCGGGACAAACAGCGGATCGAATACACTTCTGTCACGGACGATGAGGCCTTGTCGGCCTTTCGCCTGCTGGCCGAGGCGGAAGGCATCCTCCCCGCCCTGGAGTCTGCGCATGCGGTGGCCTACCTGGTGAAGCTGGCGCCCTCCCTCCCCAAGGGACAGATTGTTGTCCTCAACCTATCCGGTCGGGGAGACAAAGATGTGGATCAGTTGTCCCGAATGGAAGGTTTTATGTAACGACCCAACACTCCGATCTTTACCTCCATGGAAGCGTTGCTGTGGTACTTGAATCCTCGCGTAGTGATCCCTACGCTGCGGGTCTGCGCTTCTCGCGCCTTACCCTGAAAGTAAATCTAGGCATGCTGAATCGTTACACGGATTGAATGAATATCTTAGAGTAAAAGGGAGTACAGAATGAGCCGAATCGAGGCCGCCTTGAGAAAGGTCCAGGCTAAAAGGGAGAAAGGCCTGATCGCCTATGTGATGGCAGGCGATCCGAGTCTGGAAGAGAGCGCAAAGATTATCCTGGAGATAGAGAAAGGAGGCGCCGACCTGGTTGAAATCGGCATCCCCTTTTCCGACCCGATTGCGGATGGTCCGACCATTCAAAAGGCATCTGAGCGTGCCCTTCGACAGGGGGTTAACGTCAGGAAGGTTCTGGACCTTGTTGCAAACCTTAGACGGCAGACAAAGATCCCGTTGATTCTCATGAGCTATTGCAATCCAATCTATGCCTTCGGTATTGAGTCTTTTTTTAAAGAGGCCAAGCGTGCGGGAGTGGATGGGTTGATTGTTCCGGATCTTCCTCCCGAAGAGGCCGCTGATTTTATCCTGCAGTCACGAAAGACGTGCATCGACCAGATCTTTCTGGCCGCACCGACGACACCTCTTGAACGACTTGAGAAAATCATCAAAGTGGTGACGGGGTTTCTTTATTATGTTCCGCTCACCGGAGTCACCGGTTCGGAATTGAAGGGAAAAAATAGTATTGGCGAGAGAGTCCGTCAGATCAAATCGCTGACGGAGAAACCGGTCGCTGTTGGGTTTGGGATCTCAACGCCTGAAGACGCCAAAAAGATCGGGTTGGAAGCCGATGCCGTCATCGTCGGAAGTGCTTTGGTGAGAATCATCGAAACGGCATCAAGTGATTCCGACTATCTTTTACGCCTGTCCGGATTTGTGTCTTCCTTAAAACAAGCCCTCAGGTCTTAGATTTGAAGCGGGTTGACGCGACAGGTTATTTTAAAAAATTACCCCCTTCGATAATCCAGGAGTTTCTTGATATCCATCGGCTCAGAATACCGGAAAAAAGAAAGCTCTCTTCGGTCGATCCCGAAAACGGACATGCGGTCGGCCAGTTCGTTGCCTTCAATTCCGCTGTGGGCTTTGACATGTGAGATGACAGCACCCTTTCTTATTTTTTCATACAGGGCATGCGCTTCCTGGATGATTTCCAGGTTTTTGATGTCTCCCGCCTTCTTTCTTCTCCAGCCCTTTTTCTTCCAGCCATAGGCCCAAACCGTGACGCAATTGATGGTGTATTTTGAATCGCAAAAAATTTGAACGGCCCTCCCCTGAGCAGTATAAGGTTTCGCGATGAGCAGGGCCTGATGCAAGGCATTCAATTCTGCGGTGTTGTTCGTCCCATGGGGGTTGTAGAGCCCGTACCAGAGTTCCACGAGTCTGCCACTACGATAAACAGCCAGCCCTGACCCTGCTTTGCCTGGATTGGGATCACAGGCGCCATCACAGTAAATCACAACCTCGAATGTTTTAGTGGAGGCAAGCTCTAACCCGGACAGCTTCGTGATTTCTTTTCTAACCTTTTTCGTAGGGGATGATTTCCACCCTGCGGTATAAGCTGCTTCTGATTCTTCCCGGCTTGTAAACGACTTGTATATTGCCCCGGGAAACTGATCAACCTGTTTTTTCGTATACAACCAGCTTGTGAAAACCCCCGTCTTCCGACCCACCCAGACGACATAAAACTTTTTTGGCATACCTTTTTACCTGGGAAATCAGTGATTCTGAGAAGATCTAGACGCTTTCTCCCTCATCCGGAGACTGATCTGAGTTCTCATTGGCCTGCGCATCGCTCTTTTCCAGTTTGCGTTTCTTTTTTTCTTCTTTCTTTTTTAACTTTTCTAATTCTTTCTTTCTTTTTTCAAATTTGAAATTTGTTCTCGCCACTCTGTGATCCTCTCTGATAAGATTTTTAATTCTTCTCCGCTTACATTGGGTCTCTGTTAAGGAAGCTCTGATTAAGTCTGAGTTGATTTTTTTTCAGGAGATCTTATGTTTCGTTTCAAAGCGAAAGTCGCAGAGAATCGCCCCCTATGTTCAAGATTTGCAACGCAAAAGCGGGACATCAGTGCCCTGAAAAAACAATTCATGACTTATTCAGAGGTTCCTTAATAACGCTTATATCTTTGTAAGTCAACCTGGCATCGGGGTCACTGTTTTTGAAATGACGGGGTGTTTCTGCTATAGTGTCGTCCAATTGGAAGACAGAGATTAAAGAATAATCTTTTGTAACTATTCGACAAGCCCCTCTTCGGCTTCGCGTGACCCATTTCTCCATGAGGCGGCGTTGTTGTGGTATTCGATTCTCACGTATGATACATACGTTGCGGTTCTGCGTTCCTCGTGCCTTGCCCTGAAGCCTTATGGTGGCATGCTGAACAGTTACAAACCTTATTTAACGCGGATGTAAATCAGGGCGCTGTGGTGCGTCTCCTTGCGGATGTTTTTCGTTGAGTGATGCGACTGATTTCCCCATTCAGATATTGAAGGCCAATGGTTTTTTATCTTTACGAAGAGGCAATGAAGGGTGTTGCCAAGATTTCGGTCGATGGCATTGTCCCGCAAAGTTTTCACCTCAGTCACTGGAAGGGGAATAAAACCCCTACGCCTCTGAAAGCAGACACCGCCACAGAGATTGCGATGCGCTATATTTCCCACCCGGATCGCAAGTCCTTCTTCCCGCAGGTCAATATTCTTACGAATAATCATTTTGATACGGACGGTCTCTTGTCGGTATGGGCGTTGTTGCACCCACATAAGGCGGAACCGATTTCTGGGAGATTGGTCGCCGCCGCTGAGGCGGGAGATCATTCCATCTTTTCATCGGAAGAGGGAGTTCAGGTGAATCTTTTGATCGATGCCCTCTGCCATTCTGAAGAAAGTCCGATCGCTTCCCAGATCGCCAGCTACACTGGCCCCAAAGAAGTGTTTTATTACAAGGCCCTCCTTCCCCTCCTGCCGGATCTTTTTAGAAAAAAGGATGACTACCGTTCGCTATGGCGGGGAGCTTTTGACGAAATTCTCCTTTCAATGGAACTTTTCGAAAAAGGGATTATCGGCCTGGAGGAATATCCGGAGGCCGGTCTTTCCGTCGTGATCGATGAGCAGCGTCCGCCGCGAGAGGCGATTGATCACTTCTGCCAAGGGAACCTTTTCCTGGTGATTGAAGACCGGGAGCGTGAAGAGGGCGGGTTCGCTTATGAACTGGAATACCGCTACTACGCCTGGGCCGAGACGGTGACACGGCCTCTTATTCCAATGGTTCCGATGGAGTCTCTGGCGGAGCATCTTAACCGGGAGGAAGGTCCTGCTGAAGGGAAATGGCTCACACAGGGCTACTCGGGGCGGTCGATGACCTCTGCTCTGAGATTTACCGACCCGGATGGAAAACGGCACCTCAGCCGGCTTCACCCGGATCAGGTGATTCAATGGGTTATTTCTCACCTCCCATCTTTGGAGGAGGATTTTGATGATGATTAACACGGACCGGATGATTGCGCATTTTCTAAAGCTGGTCCAGATCGACAGCCATTCAAGGAAAGAGGGTAAGGTTGCCCTTCAACTCAAGTCAGACCTGGAGGCCTTGGGTGCGGAGGTCGTCTTTGATGAGGCGGGGGAAGCGGTTGGGGGAGAAGTCGGGAACCTGATTGCCCGAATCCCGGGCACGAGTAAAGGCCATGCGCCTCTTCTCTTATCTGCTCATATGGATACCGTTGTGCCGGGAGAAGGGATCAAGCCGGTTATCGAAGGAAAAATCATAAAGAGCGACGGGACGACGATTCTCGGCGGAGATGACAAGTCGGGAATCGCGATTATCATTGAGGTTCTCAGGGTTATCCGGGAAGAGAAGGCGGAACATGGTGAGATTGAAGTGGTTCTGACCATATGTGAGGAGGATGGTCTGGTCGGAGCGAAACACCTTGATTACAAAAATCTGCATGCCAGAAACGGCCTGGTGCTCGATTGCGACCGTGTGGATTTTCTCTTCACCAAATCACCCGCGTCGGACCGGATGGAGTTCATTGTTCACGGACTTGAGGCGCACTCCGGACTCGCTCCGGAGGCCGGAGTCTCCGCCATACAGATTGCGTCTGAGGCGATCAGCCGGATGCGTCTCGGGCGGATTGATTCTGAAACGACCGCGAATATCGGCTTGATTGAGGGTGGATCGGCGGTCAACATCATCCCCAAATGTGTCCGGGTCAAGGGAGAATCGCGGAGTCGGGACGAGGAAAAGCTTGAGGCCCAGACCGCCCATATGAGCGACTGTTTCCAGGAGGCCGCCGCAAAGTATTTTGTGGAAATTGATGGCAAAAGAATTTCCGGTCGGGTTGAAGAAAAGATCTGGCGGGATTACAATAAAATGAATCTTTCAGATGCCACGCCGATAGTGAAATCGATCATGCGTGCGGCCAAACGGCTTTCCGTTTGTGTTCAAACCCAGGCAACTGGCGGGGGCTGTGACGCCAATATCTTTAACGAAAAGGGAATCGTGGTCGCAAATCTCGGGACCGGGATGCATGCGATACACACGGTCCGGGAGTGGGTTCATATTGACGAAATGAGTCAATCGGCCCGGATGGTCCTGGAAGTGGTCAAAGATCCCCCCTGATCGTCCTCCTGGGACTTTCTGCAACCTTCAAGACTCTTTATCCTGCCTGCACTCGCCGTTCTTCGGCGGGGTTCTTCAATTGACCTTTTTGTGTGCTTTTGATAAGGTGGCGTCGGTTTTATATTCAGGCCTCATTTCAGGGAGAATCAGATGTTTTTTCAGACCATGAGCCAGCTGGGGGACACCCTGAAAGGGATTATTGAAATCTCGGACAGGAAGATCTCTGTCATCGATGCCAGTCGGGTCCGGGGTGCGCTCATCGACCGCCTGGTCTGGACTGCCGTATTTCATGAGAAGGATGAGATGCGAGGAACGGCTCGCTGGATCATCAAGATGGCTGCGCCTCATTTGGGCATTCATTTAAGTTCCATCCAGCCGCTTTACGAGGCCAGGGGGAGGGGAGAAAATAGTGGATTTACCGTCCCTGCGATCAACGTCCGGGTGATGGCCTACGACACGGCACGTGCTATTTTTCGGGCCGCTTCCCATGGGGAAGTCGGGGCCTTTATCCTGGAGATTGCCAAGTCGGAAATGAATTATACGCATCAGTCTCCCGCAGAATATGCCGCTGTCATGACTGCGGCAGCGATACAGGAAGGTTTTACGGGGCCTCTGTTTATCCAGGGAGACCATATTCAAGTTAGCGCGAAGAAATACACCGCAGATCGTGAGACGGAGCTGGGCGGCATTCGTCAACTGATCAAAGAGGCGATCACAGCAGGTTTCTACAACATTGACATTGACTCTTCAACCCTCGTCGTCCTTGATCGCCCGAATATCATTGAACAGCAGCGGGACAACTTCGAGGTTGCGGCAGACCTGACGGCCTATATCCGCTCTCTTGAACCGGCAGGAGTAACAATTTCTGTGGGTGGGGAGATCGGTGAGGTTGGGGGGAAAAATTCGACGGTGGAGGAATTCGAGGTTTACCTCGATCAGTTCCTCGAAAGTCTTCAAAGGCAAGGATCTAAGCTTACAGGGATCAGTAAGATCTCTGTACAGACGGGAACCAGTCACGGGGGGGTTCCTCTGGCCGACGGAACGGTTGCAGAGGTCAAGCTTGATTTCAGCGTTCTTAAAGAAATTTCTAAGGTGGCCCAGGTAAAATATGGCTTGTCCGGCGCCGTCCAGCACGGGGCATCCACCTTGCCGGCTGAAGTGTTTGACCGCTTTCCCACGACCGGAACCGCCGAAATTCATCTTGCCACCG
Source organism: Candidatus Manganitrophaceae bacterium (assembly GCA_012960925.1). Lineage (NCBI taxonomy): Bacteria > Pseudomonadati > Nitrospirota > Nitrospiria > Candidatus Troglogloeales > Candidatus Manganitrophaceae > Candidatus Manganitrophaceae bacterium. Next base: position 134,259 of record DUAG01000011.1, on the reverse strand, counting down.
AGTTTCAGAATATGATCTATGACCGTATTCCAAGAGTGTTGAGAGAAGAGATCTATACCTATTTGCGGGAGACCTGCAAGGGGGAGAGGACGTCGGACCAGACAGAAGAACAATTTATTTATAAGACCCGAAAGAAGGCGATTGGCCCCTTTAAAAGACGCCTTTGGGAGCTTCCCTCTGATCTTCGTGAAAAGATTGGTCGGTCACTTGAAGAGAGGTTTGTCTTTCTCTTTAATAAGTTAAACGTCGTCAAGACCCGGGATGTGGTTGCGAAAACAGTCCAACCCGTCGCCGTGTCTTTCACGATACGGGACGAGATCGCCGCCGCAGAAGCAGAATCTAGGAAGGCCTCAGGGCCGCAGGTTCAGAAAGATATAAACCCCCTGGCCGATTAATGTAACTATCCAGCACACCCCTCCTTTCCTCCATGGCGGCGTTGCTGTGGGCTCCAACCCACGTAGCATACACCTGCTGTGGTTCTGCGCTCCTCGCGCCTTGCCCTGAAGGATGGGTCTCGCGAAGCCAAAGTAGTGGCATGCTGAACAGTTACAGTTGGATAGGCTCAGAGTCAAAAGTTTACGAACGATGTAGGAGGAAGCAATGTTTCAGCGGAAGATCGGTTTCTTTATTTTTTTAATTATTACGATGTCGGCCTCTGCCGCCTCCGCCGGTCTGATGCTTCGCTTTGAGGCCAAAAATTCAAGCGGAGAGCTGAGCCATATGGTGACCTTCATGCTGGAAGGAAAAAAACTGCGTGTCGAGGATTCGAGAGGCGGCATCATGATTTTTGATGGTGATCAGCAGAAGCTCTGGACGATCGATTCAGAACAAAAAATTTATTCCGAGATCAGCGATGCGGACATTGCGCGAATCAAGGAAATGCGGGACAAGATGAAGCGCCGGATTGAAAAGCAGATGGAGCGATTGCCCCCGGAGCAGCAGATGGAACTCAGGGGCATGTTGAAACAGATGGCGCAGGGGACGGCTGAACCTCCCAGGGCACTGACCTTTAAAGCAAGTGGGACAAAACGAAAGACGAAAGATGGCTTCTCCTGTACCCCTTTTCGTGTGATGGAGAAGGAGCTCCCGCTTGAAGAGATCTGTTTTATTGTATGGGATAAATCGGGGTTCTTGCTTGAGGATTTTCAGGCCTTTGACGCCTACGAACGGTTTTTGGTCAGGATCGGGGCCAACACCACAGGTCAAAATAAGATTTTTTTTGACCTGAAACAATCGCCGGGAATTCCGGCCCATGTTGCCGTGGTCAGCCCGGGCAACCGGAGCGGGCGAGAGCAGGTCCTTACGCTGCTGCACCGGAAGCGGATCCCTAAAAAGAAATTCACGCCTCCCCAAGGATTTCAAAAAAAACCGACATTAACCGGTCCGGGCGAACTCAGCCGCTAGAGAATGCTTGTGTGTGCAGATCCTGGATGAGGCCTCATCCCTCGGAACGGGCTTCTGTTCGAGTTAACCCCGTCCTTTATAAGTGAAGTTATGAACCGAAAAATTCTCTGGACTATCCTCCTGAGCTTAAGCCTCTGGCCGAGTTTCGCGACAGGACAGATCGTCAATATCCTCGACGAGGTCGATGACCTTCCTGAGGGATATTCCGGTGCCGTGAGCCTTCCGCTGCAATGGCGGACGGGAAATCCTGACCTCTTTCAGGTTTCAGGAGAGGTGGATGTGGGGTTCCGGAAAAGGGATCGTCTTATCCTTTTTATCGCGAGAGGCGAATACGGGGAAAAAGAAGGCGAAAAGTTTCTCTCCGGTCACTTTGAGCATCTACGCTTCCGTAAGAAAAAGACAGATCGATTCTCTTGGGAGCTGTTTCTTCAGAATTCTCACGATGAATTCCAGAGGTTGTCTATTCGTGCCCTGGCCGGTATCGGTGTCCGCTTGACACTTGCAAGGTGGGATGAGGGTCGCTTTACTTTTGGGACGGGATATATGGCGGAGTATGAGGAACTGACCGGATCCCCGGAAAGCAGTCAGAACGATCTGACGACCTTTTCGAACCGATGGTCGAACTATATTCAGCTGAATCTGAACCTTCAGGAAAACCTCTTATTTTCAGAGACGGTTTTTATTCAGCCGGTGATTGAACAGCCGGATGATTTACGGATCCTCAATGATACCTCTTTGAAGATCAGCGCCGGGGCCTTTTTTATCAGGAACAGCTTTCTGCTGACGATTGATACCCGTGCCCCGGAAGGGGTCGAGCGGCTCCAGACCACTCTAAAATCGAGACTCGGGTTCGACTTTTGAACAGGTATTCCAAGTGCAATCTCCGTCCCTCAATCGTTTGTCTTTTTTCTTAGTCTTTAAGATCTGAAGGCCTCGGGGATGGAGAGGGTGTAGGCGAGTCTGAAGCACCCCAGTCCCTGACAACGGCATCTGCTACGATAAAATGCTCGGTAGGCAAGCCGCCAAATCGGCCTTCATGGTGATAGACTCCCTGGACGATGACCCGGCTGTTGACCATGTTGTAGTTGGGAAAATCGCTGAAGACGGTGACCTCGTCTCCTCCCTCTCCCACGGTTGCACTGACAAAGCTCGAGCCCATCCGGCCTCTCATGAGGACAGCCGAACGTGCCCAACCCATGACGGTGACCCGCCGGTTGTCATATTTCTCTCCAAGTTCAGAAACATCGAGAAGGAGTGGGAGTTCTCTCGCCAGGAGGGTATAGGTCATTAAGAAGAGAACAGAGATGATCACTAAGGACGTTACTGTGAAAAATCGTCTTAATGTATTCATTTTTCCACCTCCAATTACATTATACCACCGATCTTCAATTCTGTCTTATATCCATATAGTATATTAATGTTCTAGTCTTTTATGTTCCGTAGGAATCCTTCTCTTCGCGATTGCGCTCACCTACATTGTTTCCATATGTCCTACCGTTCTTATCGGTTGAGTTTGACCTGAACTTGAGAGGCTTGATTTGACTTTTTTTTAAGACTTCTGATAGCGTATGTTTCATCAGTCCAACAAGGAAAAGGAGGAAGAAATGAGAAGAAAAATTGGCGTCGTGTTGTCAGGCTGTGGCCATCTGGATGGAGCAGAAATACAGGAGACGGTTGTGACTTTGCTGGCGATTGATCGTGCCGGGGCAGAGGCGGTCTGCATGGCCCCTGATATTGATCAGATGCATGTCATCGACCATCGGACCGGAAAGGAAATGTCCGACAAACGGAATGTCTTAATTGAATCCGCCCGGATTGCGCGTGGGAATATACAAGACCTGAAAGGGGTCGATCCCGCCGGGCTGGATGCCTTGATTCTTCCGGGGGGCTATGGAGCAGCAAAGAATCTCTGTGATTTTGCAGTGAAGGAAGAGAACTGTCAGGTGGATCCCGATGTAGGAAAACTGGTCCGGTCGATATTGGATGCTCGGAAACCGATCGGGGTGATCTGTATTGCCCCGGCGCTCATGGCGAAAGTGGCACAGGGAAAAGGAGAGCTGGTCAAGCTGACCATCGGCAATGATGGCGAGACCGCAGCTGCGCTTCAAAAGATGGGAACTGAACATGTCGACACAAAAGTGGAGGATATTGTCGTCGATGAGGTGCATCGGATTGTATCAACACCGGCATACATGCTGGGCAAAAGGATTTCAGAAGTTGCGGAAGGGATAGAAAAACTGGTCAAGAAGGTGGTGAACATGATTTAGAAGCGGCTTTGTCCTACTTAAGGAATCTCTGATTGAGTTTGGGTTAGATTTTTCGGGAGATAAAATGTTTCGATTCAAGGCAGAAATCGCAAGAGGATGGTTCTCGCGAAGCCATAGCCCGCTATTTGGAAGAACCACGCCCCGAAGGCGAGGATTCTTCGACACGAAACGAAAAAAGTCTTTATCTTTATTCGCTCGCTAACTCCGGACACTTGTTATGCGTGTCAAGATTTATAACGCAGTAGCGGGACATTTTAGCCCTGAAAAAACTATTCATGACTTAGTCAGAGGTTCCTCAAAGAGAGAGGTAAACACCTCATTGGCTTGGGTCATGTGTTGTTGAATGTCGGCTTCCAGTTCAATGCTTCCTTTCTTCCAGTCACCTCGACCGTAGCCCATTCTGCGACTCAGGAAGGTGAACTCTTCTGAGCGGGTTTTCGGAAGGAGGAGGTCTTTTGCATTTCCCCGGACAATCCGAAGAGCATCGATCAGGGTTCTTAGAAAAAGATAGGTCCTTTTCAGTTTCCTTCCGGTCTCTGCCGGAATTATCTTGAGCAAGGATAACTGGTGAAGGGCCTTCAAGGTGGTGGGTGTCCTGATTGCCGGCTGCCGATGACCATGGATGATCTGAAGATATTGTGCCAGATATTCAATATCGATGATCCCTCCAGGACTGTATTTGACATTGGTTTTCCCTTTGGGGACCAACTCATGGACCTGTCTTTTCCTGAGCGCGATGGCTTCCTTGAGGTCCCAGGGCTGATGACTGTAGACAAATCGGTTCCGCGCCGCTTCGCAGGCCTGTCCCAGGTGCTTGTCTCCCCCGACGGTTCTGAGTTTGATCAATGTCTGTCTTTCAAAAGGAGCGGCCTCACCTTCTGAATTGTAATATGTGTTGAAGAGTGTAAGAGGAAAGGCGAGGCGGCCCGAATCACCATGAGGCCTCAACCGAGTATCGATATGAAAAATCCCTTCTTTCTTTGTCCGAATGAAGCGGATGATTTCCTGCGCCAGTTTCTCAAAATAGACCCTGTTGTCGATGCTGCTCGTCCCCTTTGTCTCTCCGGAACCTTCGTAAACAAACAAGAGCTCGATGTCTGAAGCATAGCCCAATTCTCGTCCGCCAAACTTGCCGAGTCCACAGATGGTGAACGCACAGGAACTGCCGTCTTCTTTCAAGGGCTGTCCATGTTGTTCTTCAAGATGGCGACGGCAGAGTTGGTAGACTTGGTTGATGACCACTTCGGCCAGGTCCGTCAATGCCTCTGAAAAATGCCTGAGATCTCCAGAGGGTGCGAGCAGGTGTTTCATGTCTATACGGAACATCTCCTGATCTTTGTAGGTATTCAGGATTCGCTTTTGATCTTCTATCGTGTGAACCATTTGGAGTCGCCGAAGAAGTGCGTGCCGGGTTGCAGGCTTTCCGATTTGGAGTTCTTCCATATTGAACTGTTCAAGGATGGGGAGAAGGCTTTTGAACTGCATTCTTAGAAAGTCTTCCCATAAAAATTGACTTGTTCCAAAGAGACGCGCCAGGACCTGCATTGTCTCCTTTTTCCTCAGGAATGAAAGGAGGGAACGTGAATGGCCCACCTCCAGAATTTTGTCGAGAAACTGGTCATAATGACCGATCGCCATCGTCGGGTCCGGAGCTCCGGTGAGGAAATGGGTAAACTGTTTAATCAGGATGGCGGAGACCCGGAGGGCCTTCTTATCTTCTTCACGTTTTATCTTTTTGCCCCGTCGGTCAGAGATGTGAAATCGGTCGTCGATCCCCTGTCCTTGTTTTTTTATTTTAACCTTGTGGAGGTATATGTTTCGCATTGCGAGGGCATTTGAGAAGGCGTAAAGAAAGAAAGGGGTATCTTTTCCATGAATATCCAGAATCGTCCATTTTTTCGATATTGTGTTATTAAAACGGACGGTGATTGGATGGGAAAGACCATTTTTAAGCCCGGCGGCATTTCCTGTGGTCCGACTCAGGGTGGCGACGAGGCGATGATTTACCCTTTCCCGGGCTTTCTCGTAATGTTCTGCCTCCAGAAGTTGTATGAGTGCTTGGAATTCTTCCTTAAAACTTTTCTGTTGAGGGAGGTCAAAACGGCTTTCAGGGTTTGCCGTCTGGACATGAAGGACATCGATAATCTTCTTTCTTGAACTGTCGGAATAGGTATGGACATCTCCTGAGATGATCTCAAGGCCTAAGGAGGAGAGAAGCCCGCAGAGGATGGAAAACCCTGAGAAATAATCGAATGCAACGACGGTTATCTTGAACCGGCCTTCATCGAGTGGGTTCACGTTTAAAGAGGTGGGATGTCTCGCATCGATCCAACGGGACATTTGAATATGTTCGGCGACTTCGGGCACCGTGTACAGAGAGAAATAATCCCGATCCATTTCAGAGAGAAAAGTATGGATGAAGGATGCATCACTCTCTTGAAAATGTGATGTCAGTTCTTTGATCCATTGTGTCTTTCGCATTGAGAGGACTCCTTGGCCCCAAGATACAAGAAAACGGGTCCCTTGATCAATCCTTTGAAGAAAAGGGCCAAGGTTTCATGATAGCAAAATTGCATCGCCCATTCCTGATGCGTATAATGCCCTTAGACTCTTATCAATGTGGAATTTTTGGCGGAATTTGTGATGGGTAAATATGCGATAAAAGATCTCCTCCTAGCGCCGGAACTTGATTCTCAGGAGGTTGCCGCACTCTTGAGGCCCTATGGATTTCAGGATATCAAAAAGGCCGATACCAATATACAACTGATTGCAGCAGACCCGGAGGCACGGACCCTTTTTGCCGAGATACTGGAGGAGTGTCTGCGTTGTTGTTCGCTTACGCCTTTTCCGGATCTGGCCATGAACCATCTTGAGCGGTTTTCCCGAGCGGTTTTTGTCAAGACAGCGTTTCTTTCTTATTTACAGAAATCTCCACAAACCCTCTGGCTCCTGGCACAGGTTTTTGGGAGCATCCCTTTTTTTTCAGAGATCTTAATCAGAAATCCGGAATATCTTTATTGGGTTTTTTCCCCTGAAGTTCTGGATCAGCCGAAGAAGCGGAGCGTGCTTTCAGCTGAACTTTCAAGTGCCCTGCGCCTCTTGAAAGCCCAAGAGACGCGGCTTGATTTTCTCAGGATCTTTAAACGGAAAGAGATTCTTCGAATCGGGGTCAGGGACCTCTTGGGCAAGTCGGTTGTCGAGGAAACCCTGACGGCCTTATCTGACCTGGCCGAGGTCCTCATCCAGCAGGCCTATTGGATTTGTGAAAAAGAGATGCGGCGGAAATATGGGATCCCTAAAGGGCGAACCGGTTCAGGCAAAGGGAGCCGGATCGGATTCACGGTCCTGGCGATGGGAAAATTGGGAGGAAGTGAGTTGAATTTCAGTTCCGATATTGACCTGATGTACCTCTATGCCCAGAGTGCAGGTGAGTCGTCTGGCGGGCGCGGGAAAAAATGTATCCCAAATGCGGTCTATTTTGAGAAAATGTCAAAGGAGGTGACGGTAGCCCTGAATGCACCCACCGAGCAGGGGTATGTTTATCGGGTTGATCTTCGTCTCCGACCTGAAGGGAAGGCGGGACTGATTGCAACCCCTTTTCAAGGGTATCGGCGGTATTATGCCTCCCGCGGTGAAACCTGGGAACGACTCTCCCTCGTCAAGGTTCGAGCGGTGGCTGGAGACCGTCTGCTTGGCAGGCGCTTTCTCAAAATGGCGGAGCCCTTTATCTACAAAAGGCCCTTTGGATTTAAAGGGTTTAAAGAAGTGAGGATGATCAAGGAGCGGATTGAAGGGGAGTGTTCTGAAATGAAGCAGCGCCTGAGAGATGTGAAGCGAGGGAGGGGCGGAATACGAGAGATCGAGTTTGTTGTTCAGTCCTTACAAGTTGCGTTTGCCGGAAAAGATCCCAGGATTCGAGGCCGCGGGTCTATGGATGCCTTAAAGAGATTGGCGCGGGGCCGGTATCTCTCTGCCGAAGAGGCCCGCCTGCTGTCAGAGGCCTACCTGTTCTTTCGAGACCTGGAAAATAAGCTTCAAATGGTTCGTGACCGGCAGACCCATCTCATTCCAGACGATCCGGATGAACTCAGGGCAACGGCGCTCAGAATGTCTTATAAAGATCATGTCCGGGGTGCCGCATCCGTACGGCTTCTGAAAGATTACAAGGGCCATACAGAGAGGGTCCACACGATCTTTCGGAGGGTTTTTTATTCAGAGCCCCCCTTAACTGAATCTGGTGTTTAATCAATGAACGCACAAAAACGACATTATGTCGAGGTGGTGACGCCAGAGGTGGAAGGACGTTTTCATTACCACCTGCCGCCAGAGCTTGCGGGAAGGAAATTTTCTCCCGGGGTTCGGCTTCTGGTTCCGTTTGGAAGAGGCTGGCGGATGGCCTTCTTTGTCCGAGCCGTTGGACGGCCGGATGTGAAGGCGACAAAGGCCGTGCTCGCCGTTCTTGAGGAGACCTCTCTTGTCGTTCAACCACTTTTTGATCTGCTACTCTGGATTGCGGACTATTATTTTGCTCCCTTGGGCGCCGTGATCAAAGGGAGCCTTCCCCAGGGGATACATCTCTCGGTTCGACGAAGGTTCAGCCTCGTCGGCTCCGGTGAAACGAGTCAGGCGGAAAAGAAAAGGCCGGTTCAGAAAAGTGTAATTGATCTTCTGGAAAGCGAAGGTTCTTTAACGGAACCACAGCTTAAGAAGCGTCTTGAACGAAAGGGCTTGACCCGCATCCTTTCCATTCTCGTGAAGGCGGGCAGGGTTCGGGCGCAGTGGGAGATCGCGCCTCCCGTTGTCAAAAAAATATTTCGCCGCATCCTTGTTCTAAAGAAGAACCCCGAAGAGACAGCGGCCTTAGCGGCGTCTCTTTCCAGGCGCTCGCATCGACAGGCGGCCCTCCTCGAAATCCTCCTCTCGGCAGGGGGCTCACTTCCGGTCGCCGCCTTGGAGTCTCCGCTTCGCGCCCCCTTGAAACGCCTGATTGAGAAAAAATGGATTGATCAGCGTGAGGAAGCGGCGCGGCGCATTCCAAGGCTTGAAAGCGGTTTTCGTCCGAAGGGGACGATCCGTCTTAACGCGGATCAGAAGAAGGTAAGTGAAGAAGTGTTGGACGCGATAGAAACAGGGGGTTTTGCCCCCTTTCTCCTCCATGGAGTGACCGGGAGCGGAAAGACCGAGGTTTACCTCCAGGTGATTGAAGCGGGGCTCCGACAGGGAAAGGGGGCGATCCTTCTTGTCCCCGAGATTTCGCTGACCGCTCAGCTCGTCGCCCGGTTTCATGAGCGCTTCGGGGACGAAGTTGCCCTTTTTCACAGCGGGCTTTCAGCCGGGGAGCGTTACGACGAGTGGCTCAGAATAAAGGAAGGTCAGGCCCGTCTGGTCATCGGGGTTCGTTCGGCCATCTTCGCGCCGATGAAAGAGGTCGGCGTCATCATTGTTGATGAGGAGCAGGATTCTTCTTATAAACAGGACGAGGGTGTTCGCTATAATGCGAGGGATGTCGCCCTGGTCAGAGCCCGGTCCGAAAAAGCCGTCGTTATGCTGGGGTCGGCCACCCCTTCGTTTGAGTCCTATCACCACAGCCAGAGCGGAAAGTATCGCTACCTTCATCTCCCAAAACGGATTGAGTCGCGGCCTTTGCCGTCGGTCTTGTTGGTCGATCTGAGAAAAAAAGAGGAGATGGTCAAGCCCTTCCTCACGAGGCCTTTGATTGCGGCGATTGAAAAACGTCTTTCGGAAAAAGAACAGGTTCTCCTATTTGTCAATCGACGCGGTTTTTCGTCTTCCCTTCTCTGCGCGGATTGCGGTGAGCTCCCTTCCTGCCGGCATTGCACGGTTTCTCTCACCTACCATAAGAAGCGGAAACGGCTTGTTTGCCATTATTGCGGGTATGAGACGCCGCCCCCGACCGAATGTCCCAAATGCCGGGGGTCGCGCATGATTTATCTGGGGATCGGGACGGAACAGGTGGAAGAAACGGTTCGGGGGTTTTTCCCTTCGGCAAGGGTCGCCCGAATGGATCGAGACACCACGCAGAAGAAAGGATCTCATCAGAAGATCATTGCCGCGATGGTGCAGGAAGAGGTAGATATTCTGATCGGAACTCAGATGATCACGAAGGGGCATGATTTTCCGGGTGTGACCCTGGTCGGCGTGCTTTGTGGAGACCTGTCGCTCCAATTTCCGGATTTTCGCGCCTCGGAACGGACCTTCCAGCTCCTTGCCCAGGTGGCGGGCCGTGCCGGTCGGGGTGAACGTCCGGGAGAGGTGATGATACAAACCTTTCAGCCGGATCATGCGAGTATTGCTTTCGCGACGGCCCATGATTATATTTCTTTTTATCAGGGAGAGATTCAGTCCAGGAAGGAGGGCGTCTATCCGCCATTTTGCCGTTTGACCCGCCTCCTCCTTCGGAATCGCCGGGAAGAGGCCGTCGTCAGAGGGGCCGAGTCGCTGACGGTCTTAATCAAGGACTATCTCCCCGGACGAGGAGTTGAAATACTGGGGCCGGCCCCGACCCCGATGGCGCGAATCCGGGGGGAATATCGATATCAAATCCTGATGAAGGGGAAAGACCAGAAGCGGATTTCAGCCGCGCTGAAACCGGCCGTACACCGCTGGAAGCGCAAGGCGAACGAGGGGACTCGGCTGGAGGTGGATGTCGATCCGCAGCAGTTTGGTTGAGAGGAGGTCTCTGTTCTTTGGGAAGGTTCTTCCATTTTCCAGGAGATCTTATGTTTTGATTTAAGGCGTAAATCGCAGAGGATGGTTCTCGCGAATCCATAGCCCGCTCTTGTCAAGATTTACAACGCAGAAGCGGAACATTATTTGCCCTGAAAGAACTATCCGCGACTTATTCAGAGGTTTCCTTAGTATACTGAGGTAGCAGGAAACTCACAAAAACTTTCATAAACACATTGCGTATGGATGACAACACACTGATTCGTGAAGCCCAAAGGGGTGATAAAAATGCCTTTGGAAAACTCATTCAGCACCATTATATTGTTCTTTACCCCTAACGTAATATATGCTCAGCAGGGGATGGGAGAAGAGCCACAAAAGAAACAGATGCATAAAAAAATAATCGAAGCAGTGTTAAAAGGAGAGACCGAAAAATGGATGGCCTTGCCGGGCGTCGTCGGAACCGACCAGGGGGAGTGTCAGGGGAAGCCCTGTATCAAGGTCTTTGTTGTGAGGAAGACCTCCGAACTTTTGAAGCAAATCCCATCTAAGATTGAAGGCTACGAGGTTGTCATTCAAGAAACCGGAGAGTTCCGGGCGCTTGAACCGAACTAAAATATCATAACGGCGTTCAGGGGAGTTGGTGTAGTTCAAAGAGTTGTCGGGTGTCGAACTTCTCTGGTTGTATCGGCGAGGCACCGTCAACCTGAAGCGGATAAGAAGTTAATCCTTCCTCAAGCACCTTTTTTCCAAGGACGAGGCCATCTCATATCCTCGTAAATCGTTCGATTCGAAGCCGGATATTCCCAAGGGCCGGATCGGCCAGATAGATACGATCCCCCCGAATTCCTTTGAAGAAGGTCTCATTTAAATCTTCAAAATCATTTTATCAAGGCGGAATGGCTTTCGATCTTGCCGGGCGGCTCAATGCGGCTCCCGAGGTGCTTCGCAAGAAACGCTTCTATCGTTGCATATAAGTGACGTTTATTTTCAGGATGCAAGAAGTAATGTCCTTCATTGGTATAGACAAGATACTCCACCGGCTTGTTTGCCTTTCGAAGCGCGTTCACGATCTGTTTGCTTTCCGCCTGTTTGACGCGCGATGGATGTATTTCAGGGCGGGAATACAGGCCGAAAGGGGCTTGGCTGATTGTCGAAACGACGGTTGTTACGACCCTGCTACCTGCGCGACGGGCTTGCGCACAAGCACGGGTCCTAATCTTGGACGGTTTGTTGGGAAAGGGATTATTTTTCCGGAGGATCTTGCCGTCTTCCTTCTTCCAGACTTGAAACAGGCTTCTGCTTTTTTGAAGAGAGTTTGGAGACCGGCAAGATTTCGACAATCGAGTTCGATCGTTTTCTGGGGATACCAGCCGATCCCTTCACCCCAGGAGAGGAGACGAAGGTGCAGGTATCCAGCCTCCCCTTTCTCAGAATTGAGTAAAATTTCCACCTTTTCTGATTGGTTCTTGCCATCTAGTACGCCGATGACTTGTTCCATAGACTTCCTCCCTATTCCCTCTAACGACATGTTTCGGATGTATAATGCAAATGGTACTTGCTCGCTCTGTGCGGGTGTTCGATCCTTTCTAAGATTCGAACCGTGCGGCTCTATAGAGATACCCTTGGATTGACGGGTATCTCTATAGAGCAATGAAGTTGATAATCATTATCAATAATTGAAATACTACATTGTAATAGGGTCCTACGTCAAGCACTTTATTTGTCCCTAATTCCGTGATTTCGAAATTAGAACCCGCCGATGGCTTGCGCGAGACCCATCCGCCTGAAATGACTGCGTTGTCGGCCAACAGTCTCCTCACCGTACGGATGAGTACGCTTCGGTCGTCCTTATGGCCTCTGGCATTGTCTTTCAGGCGACTTGACTGTTTGCCCCAAAATCAATCGCTGATCTTGGGTTTGCGTGAGTTGTGATCGCTTTTTACCCTTCCACATTGACAATAAATTGTGAATGTGATTAGTTCTGAAAGATCTGATCAATAATGGGTCGTCTTCTTGAACATGCGAAGGGAGCTTCCTTCAAAGGGGTTTCCCCCCGGCTTCTCCGGGGTACTTTCTACTATGCCAGTGAGAGGAGGGGTTGTGAGAGCGTTGATGGAAATCCGAGGTTAAAGTGATGTATCAAAAATATTTTGGTTTTAGTACGCCTCCTTTCAAGCTTGTCCCGGATCCACACTTTTTTTTCTCCAGCAAAAAACACGATGAGGCCATTTCACACATTCAATATGGCCTGAAGGAACGGAAGGGTTTCATTGTCATCGTTGGGGAAGTTGGGACCGGAAAGACAACCCTCTGCCGGCTTCTCTTAGGAAGACTTGATCCATCGTTCAGGACCGCACTTCTTTTTAATCCGCAACTTTCGGCCATCGAACTTCTCCAAAGCATCAATCAGGATTTTGGGTTAAGGGGGAAAAGCCGATCTAAAAAAATTGATCGACGAACTGAATCACTTTCTCCTCGGTCTGCTGTCTGAAGGGAAAACTGCGCTCCTGATTGTTGATGAAGCGCAACTTCTTCCCATCGCTTGCCTAGAGGAGATCCGTCTTCTTTCAAATTTAGAGACCGAGCAGGAAAAGCTGATCCAGATTCTCCTTATGGGTCAACCTGAATTGAAAGAGAAACTGGCTTTCCATTCGCTTCGGCAACTCAAACAACGTATTTCGCTGATCCATGAGATCGGTCCACTTAGAAGAGAAGAGGTTGGATTATATATCGCGTCCCGGATCAAGGTTGCCGGCGGGGCTGATTCTGTTACCTTTTCACCGAGAGCGATCGATAGAATTTTCCGCTTCAGTGAAGGGTTCCCCCGTCTTATCAATGTTGCTGCAGATCAGGCGCTCCTGGCTGCTTATGTGGCCAACGCAACTTATGTGGCAGAATCACTTGCAAGTCAAGCAATCGGAGAACTTGAAAAGGGGTCGCCGGAATCGTCTCTCCCTCCTGTTAAAGAAGTTGATACGAACCCGAGGAAGAGGGCATTGACGACCTTTCTCTTTCTGATTGTCGTATCTCTTTTGTTTGCCTCCGGTTGGTATTGGAAGGACCGGCTTATCACCGGGATGAACCTCCTGAAGACCTTCCTCACGGAAAAGGCCGTCTAGTTCGTCCCCCCCCTAAGCTCTGAAATGAGGGTGAGTACCCATAGCGAGCGCAAGCCTCCATCCTTTACTGGATCGGGGGTTTCCCAGTGAATAAAATTAGAGGATTGCTTCTTTTTGGGTCAGAGGTTCCCTCATTGTTTTCTCTTCCCCCGCAGATTATAATTAGTCTGGTTGTTCGTGTGGTTTCATTAGGATTTTGAACCGTTTTTTGTATGAGGAAAACATGATTCCGATCAAGGCGGATCTTCCGACTCGCACATTTCCATTGGTCACCATCTTAATAATCTCAATTAATATTTTTGTTTTTCTCTACGAGATCTCTCTCGGGGAGTATTCAGAACAGTTCATACTTACTTTCGGGGCGATCCCCTTCAAGCTTACGCATATATTTCCCTTGCTTACGCGTGGTGAGCCAATCTCTCCTATCTTCAAGAGCATGATAACCTCTATGTTTCTTCATGGTGGATTCTGGCATGTGGGGGGGAATATGCTCTACCTGTGGATTTTTGGGAATAACATAGAAGATGAGATGGGGCATCTTCGTTTTATCTTCTTTTATCTCCTTTGCGGGGTGATCGCAGTCTATTCTCACGCCGCCTTCGATCCAATGTCTCAAGTCCCGATGATCGGTGCCAGTGGCGCAGTGTCCGGGGTGCTGGGGGCCTACTTGATTCGTTTTCCCGGGGCAAAGATTCTGACGCTGGTTCCTCTTGGGTTTTTTGTCCATATGATCCGGATCCCGGCGATTATCGTTCTTGGTTTTTGGATCGTTGCACAGCTTGCGAATGGGATGTTCAGTCCTCAAGGGGGGGGGGTTGCCTGGTTTGCTCATGTCGGGGGTTTTATTGCCGGCATGTTATTGATTTACAAATTTTCAAAAAGGCGAAAAAAGGGCATAGGTCTGCGGAAGTCTTCCGGAACCCCTTCTCCTGGGTGAGGAGACCTTTGTCCGATAACGCACTATGAACAGGCGAATCAGCGGTTTTTAATTCCGAAATCTCAGAATCAGGGCCATCCGGACTGCTCGTCTCGGAAGGCCTGGCTGTGCGAGGACGTTTGACTTTATTCCTAGAAATATTATAATGTTACCAAGACCATATGTCCTGATCGACCCTAGGTAGGTTCATTGAACGTGCTGAAGGTTGGGTGGCGGAACCGTGGGCTTGTGGAAAAGAGAGGTTGTTGCATTACGTCCGAGAAATGCACTCACGAAATTGGTGTCTTTCAGGACCTTATATTCTTTTTGGGTGTGGAATTGAGACTGCTATGAAGAAATCTTATTTCTGGATATTGCATCTTGTCATGATCGCCGTCGGAGCCTATTTTGCTGCGGATGTGGTGAATCTTGTTGTGGGATCCTACCTGGAGGCGTCGATTGCAATACCCGATAGAGGCCGTTCTCCCCAAAGCGGGGTCATCCCGGTTGCCATAAGGGGCAGAGGTCTGGAATATGGTTCCATTGTGGAAGGGAATATATTCAATTCTGAGTTACGATTCAAAAAGCCCGAACCTGTGAGGCCGGTGGAACTTCCCCCCAGAATAGTAGCGCCGGTTCCAAAGATTCCGCTGGACTTTATCCTTGTTGGGACCATTGTCGGAAGGACGAGGTCTTTTGCGATTATTGAGAATAAGAGAACACGGGAGCAGTCCCTCTATCGCGTGGGACACATCTTAGAAGGAGGCGCGAGGATTACGAATGTCGCCAGGAACAGGGTGGTGATCCTTCGCGGGGAGGTTGTAGATGTCCTGGAGGTTGCTTATATTCCGAATCAAAAGGGTCAGCGGGGAAGCCAGGTGATGCCGTCATCCAGACCACCCGTTCCGGCGGCACCCGTGCCGATGCAGGGCGGAGGGGTTCGAAAGGTTTCAAAAAATCAGTGGGTCCTGGACAGACAGGAAGTTGATGGTGCAATTGGCAATCTCCCTCAGCTTTTGACCAAGGCACGGATCATCCCGAATTTTAACAATGGCAAGCCGGATGGGTTCCGAATATTTGCGATCTCGAAGGGAAGTCTCTATGCCAAGATTGGGCTTCAGAACGGGGACATCCTTCATAGAGTAAATGGAATCGATGTGAAGGATCCCAAGAATTTCATGCAGATATTTGAGCAATTAAAAGATGAGTCTCAAATTACGGTCGATCTGGTTCGCAGAAATGTGAAAGAGACCTTCAACTACGAGATACGATAAGGAAACTTTATGAGAGGTTGTATTGGGGCCGGTTTAATATTGGCCTTTTTTCTTGTTGGAATGATGTTCCCCTGCTCTCTCCGGGCCGAGACGCCGCCTGCCCCGGAAGATTCCCAGGAAGAGAAAATCACGCTCGATTTTAACAATGTGAATTTGCCCGTCCTTGTCCAGTTTATCAGTGAACTGACCGGGAAAAATTTTGTAATCGATGAGCGCGTCAGAGGAAAGGTGACGATTTTTTCACCTAAAAAAATCCCGATCAGCCGGGTATACGATATTTTTGTCTCCGTCCTCGAATTGAAGGGGCTTGCGGTTGTTGCTCACGGAGACATCTACCAGATTCGACCGATGGTAGAGGTTCCGCCGATCCGGTCCGTTCACGTCTATACCCTGGAGAATACAAATGCTGAGGAGATAGCGAAGGTACTCCGGGGGCTTGTATCGAAACCGGCTACACGTGGCGGACGTGCCAGACGGGCGTCCCGAGGAGTGGGAGCATCTGGACGCGTAATCGGAGAATTAAGCGGGCCGACACAGGTCCTCGCCGATAAGGCCACCAATAGCCTGATCATCACGGTGACCGATCAAGATTATGAGATCCTTAAAACGGTCATTCGGAAACTGGACAAGAAGCGCTCTCAGATTTTTGTTGAGGCCGTCGTCCTTGAAATGAGGGCGGACAAATTCAGGGAACTCGGGACCGATCTCGGCACCGTCTTTGGCTACACCAGTCGAGGCAGAGATGTTGCCGCGATCGGGGGTTTTAACCAGGATCCGAGTGATCTACTCTCTATCGCTTCGATCCCGGGCGTCGTGGAGTTGGGAAAGGTCAATATCCGGGCAGTGTTGAAGGCACTGCAATCTGCCGATGATGTAAATATTCTCTCAACGCCCCAGATTCTCACCAGTGATGGGATGAAGGCTGAGATTGTCGTTGCCGAAAATATTCCTTTCCCCGGTGCGCAAAGCCAGACCGTGGGCGGTAATGTTCAGACGACGATCGAGCGAAAAGATGTCGGGGTGATTCTTCGGATCACCCCGAAGGTTCTGGAGAATGACTTGGTGCGGCTGGATGTCTATCAGGAGATTTCTTCGGTGACGGAGACCTCCCAGTCTGTCGCGAATATTGTTCTGGGTCCGACGACCAACAAGCGATCAGCCAATACAACCGTTGTGGTTCGTGACGGGCAGACAGTGGTGATCGGAGGGCTGATCCGTGATAATGTTGTCATCACAGAGCGGAAAATTCCTTTACTGGGAGATCTTCCGCTTCTTGGCTGGCTTTTCAAGGTGCAATCTAAACGCTTTGAAAAAACGAATCTTATGATTTTCCTCACCCCTCATATCGTGAAAGAGCAGAGTGATCTGGACGATATTCGCTTAGAAAAGACCACTCAGGCGGGCATTTTTATGGAGGACAACCGCTTGCCGAGACGTGAGAGCCGAGAGCTTGTATTTGAAAAAATGGTGAATCTCCCTCAGTGACGGATACTGGGAGTCTGTCGGACTTAGGTGGTCGTAGCGAGAGAAAGCCATTTTGAGTCCATTTTTTTGATCATTTGAGGCGAATATCTGGCATATTTAACGAGAATGATCTGGGAAATGGGCCACAATGGCTTTTTCTTCGTAGTAGATTCATCCTAAGTCCGACAGACTCCCAGAATGAGGTCTTGTTTTGATTTCAAGGAAGCGGCCCTTCATAGGCCAGATATTGGTCGAAAAGCGTTTTGTCACTCCGGCTCAACTTGCGGAAGGCCTTCGTGTGCAGAAGGTGCAGGTGGGAAAAGTTGGCGAGATACTGGTCCGGTTAAAATTCCTGAATGAGGAAGCGGTCCTTGAGGCCCTTTCTCATCAATGGCAGATCCCCTATATCCGTATGGTCCCCGTGACCGAGATTGATCCGAAACTCATCGAGAAAGTTCCAATTTCTTTTGCAAAACGGCACGAGTTCCTTCCTTTCAAACGGGAGGGAAACGTGGTCCAGGTTGCAACTTCAAAGCCGCTGAACCTTACTGCCCTGGATGATCTTCGCCTCCTAATTCAAGAACCGATTCAGATTATCGCAGCACCCTCCCTTGTTGTCATCGGAAGTATCAATCAGGCGTATGAGCGTGCCACTGATAGTGCCGAACAGGCAATCTCGGATCTCGACGGCGGGAGTCTGAGCGTATTGGCCGAGGAGCTTGCCGAGCCGGAAGACCTTCTTGATGCGAGTGACGAGGCCCCGATGATCCGACTCGTGAATTCGATCCTGTTTCAGGCTGTTCAACAGCGGGCTTCCGATATTCACTTTGAGCCTTTCGAGCGTGAGGTGATGATTCGCTATCGGATTGACGGGATTCTCTACAATGTTCTGACACCCCCCAAGCGGCTTCAGTCTTCCTTGCTGTCACGCGTTAAGATCATGGCGGGGATGGATATTGCGGAAAAAAGATTGCCCCAGGATGGTCGGATCGGCCTGAAGATCGGCGGCCGGGAGATCGATATCCGCGTATCGGATGTCCCGACCGCGCACGGTGAGCGCTTGGTCCTCCGTCTGCTCGATAAATCCAGTATCGTGTTGAAACTGGAGGATATCGGTCTCGAACGTGAAGGTTTATCAACACTGGAGGGCCTGCTTCGTTTATCGCACGGAATTCTCCTGGTGACCGGACCGACCGGGAGTGGAAAGACAACAACACTCTATGCCGGGTTAAATCGCATCAATTCGACCGAAAAGAATATCATCACCATCGAAGACCCGATCGAATACCAGTTGAAAGGGGTGGGCCAGATTCAGGTCAATCCCAAGATCGAACTCACCTTTGCCAAAGGACTTCGGTCCATCCTTCGTCAGGACCCGGACATCATCATGGTGGGAGAAATCCGGGACACCGAAACGGCAGAGATTGCCATTCAGGCCTCGCTGACCGGCCACCTTGTCCTCTCAACCCTACATACAAATGATTCGGCGGGAGCCATGACCCGTCTCCTGGACATGGGGGTTGAACCTTTTCTGGTTTCTTCTTCAGTCATTGCCATCATTGCACAGCGGCTGGTCCGACTGATCTGTCCGGAGTGCCGGGTTTCCTATCACCCCACCCAGGAAGAGTTGAATAAACTCGGAATCAAAGAGGAGAGGACCGAGCGTCTTTTTTATCGGGGAAAAGGATGTTCCCACTGTATGAAAACCGGCTATCGGGGGCGTTCCGGACTCTATGAGATCCTCTTGCTGGATGATGAGATCCGGAATATGATTCTTTCGAAGGTGGATTCAGGTCGAATCAAAGCCCTTGCGATTTCGAAGGGAATGATGACCCTGCGTGAAGATGGTGCCAGGCGGGTTACCGCCGGGTTGACCACGACGGAAGAGGTTCTCCGGGTGACACAGGAGGATCGGGTTTAAATGGCGATTTACGATTATAAGGGCTTGGACCTTCAGGGGAAGAATACGGCTGGCATCATCGATGCCGACAGTCCTCGGATGGCAAGGTCAAAGCTTCGGGACAGCGGCATCTTTCCCACGGAGGTTCGGCCTGCGGACCAAGAGGTCTTAAGTCCCCTCTCCCGCCCGGTCACCCTCTTTTCGGAAAGAGTGACGCTTAAAGAGACGTCGGTGATGACCCGGCAGTTGGCGACCCTTGTCGGGGCGGGAATTCCTCTGATGGAGGCACTGACCGCGCTGACGGAGCAGATCGAGAAAGAAGCGGCCAAGAAGATCTGGGTCGATATCCGAGATGGGGTCAAAGAGGGGAGTTCTCTGGCCGATGCGTTGGGCCGTTATCCGGAGACCTTTTCTTCTCTCTATCGGCAGATGGTTCGGGCCGGTGAGGCGAGCGGGACGCTCGATGATATCCTGGTTCGCCTGGCCGATACCCTCGAATCACAGGTCCGTCTCAGGAACAAGCTTTTTACAATCATGACTTATCCGATCCTGATGATGGTGGTCAGTCTCATAATCCTTGTTTTTTTGATCACCTTTGTCGTTCCCAAGGTGACGACGATCTTTACCGATATGCAACAGGCCCTCCCGATGCCGACCGTGATTCTCCTGGCCTTCAGCGATTTTTTACGAGAGGACGGTTGGCTCGTGGCTGTGGTCGGGGCCGGCAGTTTCTTCTTTTTACGGCGTCATGTGAAGACCTCAAAGGGAAGAGAACAATATGATCGTATCATTCTGAAGGTTCCTGTTGTGGGGCGGGTTGTAAAAATTGTTGCGATTTCCCGATTCACAAAGACCCTTGCGGCACTGCTGGGAAGCGGCGTTCCGATTTTGTCCGCGATGGAGATTGTTCAACAGGTTGTTGAAAATAAAGTCCTGGAAGAGGTGATTCAAGAGGCGAGAGGAAATATCCGAGAGGGGGAGGGGATCGCGACTCCGCTCCGCCGGAGCGGACTTTTTCCGCCACTGGTGACCCATATGATCGCGATTGGAGAAAAGAGCGGTAAACTGGAAGCGATGCTCCAGAAGGTTTCAGAGGCCTACGACAACGAGGTGGAGACAGCGGTGACCGGTTTGACTGCCTTGCTGGCGCCGATGATGATACTTGGAATGGGACTGGTTGTCCTTTTTATCGTACTGGCCATCCTGCTGCCGATCTTTGAGATAAGCCAGGTTGTGAACTGAGGAGAGACATGGAAAGCATAGAGATAAATCGGAGTCGGGGCGGAGGAGCAGACCGGTTTTCAACGAAAGTTTTTAGGGGTAAGCATGCATCTTCCCGGAACCTTTTCCGTTTGCGTTGCGGCGTGGCATCGTCCTTTGAGCGGGGATTTACCTTGATTGAAATCATGGTTGTGGTCACCATCCTGGCGATTCTTGCCGCCCTGGTGGTTCCCAAGCTGGTCGGAAGGTCGGATGATGCGAGACGGGTGGCGGCCAAGGTCCAGATCAAGAATATTGAGGGTGCCCTTCAGTTGTACAAACTCGACAGCGGCATCTACCCGTCGACCTCACAGGGCCTGGATGCCCTTGTTGAAAAGCCGAATATTGGCAGGATACCCAATAACTGGAAAGAGGGAGGCTACCTGCCGAAGGTTCCGAAAGATCCCTGGGGAAAGCAATATGCCTACCTGAGTCCGGGACGGCATGGCGACTACGACCTCGTTTCCTACGGCCCGGATGGGGAACAGGGCGGCGAAGGGAAGAATTCTGATATCGAGAGTTGGGATCTGCAATAGCTTGCCAGGGAAGGAAGATGAAGCGAAAACGGACGATTTCAGCCCCCGTGTTTTCGCATGGGGGGATGAGAATATTTCAAAAAGGCGGCGGTTTTACACTGCTGGAGTTGTTGATCGTGATCGCGATTCTGGGGACACTCGCCATGGTGATTTTTCCCCGGATGTCCTCCTTCGGCGCTGGCAATATGAAATGGACGGCGCGTCATCTTGCCGGATTGATCCGGCACCTCGCGCAGGAATCGGTCTCAAGAAAGAAAACCTTTCGTCTGGTCTATAACCTCGAGAACGAGGCCTACTGGTCTGAGGTACTGGGAGAGAATCGTGAGTTTACTCCGACTGGTGATCCCTTGGCACCCAGGCGAGTTTTGGCAAAGGGAATCTCATTTGAAGATGTCATTACCCCGCAACAGGGAAAGGTCAGGGAGGGAGAGGCCTTTACGCAATTCTACCCCGTGGGTGTTGAGAAGACCTGGATTCATTTGAAGCAGGGAGATCGCATATGGACTCTGGTGATCAATCCATTGACCGGACGGGTAAAGATTTTTGAAAAGTATGTGGAATAACTCCAAAAAATTCCGGTCCGGGTTTACACTGCTCGAAATTATGATCGCCCTGGCGGTTGTCTCGATTTCTTTTGTGGTCCTCTTGGGGCTTCGTAACCGGGATATTGCCCTGGCTTCGTATTCCCGGCATATCACGGTGTCCACCCTGCTGGCGCGCCAGAAGATCACGGAGGTCTCGGTGGAAGGATTTCCGGACCTCGGTTTCAGCGAAGGAGGTTTTGGCGAAACCTATCTGGAGTTTAAATGGCGGCAGGAGGTGAAGCAGACCCCCTTTGAGATGGTGCGCGAGTTAGACCTGAGCGTTGTCTGGAAAGAGGGGAAACGCGAAGAAGTGAGCCGGTTTACCGTCTATCTTTTTGATGCGTGAGGACCTTGAGGATTTCTGTGAAAATGAGCGGGAAAGCAGGTTGGATTCAGAGGTCTCAAGGGTTCACCCTGATCGAGATCATGATTTCACTGGCAATTCTCTCCGTCTTGTTTCTTATGGTCTATGGGACGTTCAGCGCGGTATTCCAGACTTCTGAGCAAATGGAGTTGGAGGCGGACGATTACCGTCTGGCCCGTCTTGGATTTTATCATCTGGCGAAAGACCTCAGCATGTTCTACACTGTGAGGACGCCTGCTGCGACCCGGGGAGCAGAGACGCGCCCATTGATCTTTGGCGGAGAAGATCGCATACGCCTGGGTGAGGGGGATGAATTCCCCAATGACCTGCTTCAATTTACTGCGGTATCCCATGGAAGGACCCTGCGGGATGCGCCTGAATCGGACCAGGTCACGGTGTCATATTATCTGCAGGAAACGCGCCTGGTCCAGGAAGCGATCCTCTCGAATGGAAGGGTTATTGTTCAAGAGATTGGTGAGCCGATTGATGGATTGAACTTCAGATACCTGGATCCCGATGGTCCCACATGGGTGGACGAATGGGATGTGCAGGAGAAAAAGAATCGCCCCCCCCTGGCCATTGAAGTTGAATTTTATCTTAAGAAGGAGCAGGGTGAGGCCCGCCGATTCAAAACTTGGGTTGATTTGCCGGTTGGCACACGTTTATGAGCAAAGCCCCTAACTCCGCTTCCACGTTAAATCCTTTGAGGTCTTCTTGGCTGAAAGGGAAAAAAAATAAGGCCGTCCTTGTTTTAGGCTATATATTTTTTGGCCTTTTGATGTTCCTTCTTTTCCTGTACCTGAGCTTCCCCTTCCATCTTCTGACGTCGAAGTTGATCCTTGTGCTGGAGGAGGAGACCGGATGTGAAATCTCCGTCGAAGAGAGCCGATTCTATTTTCCGTTCCGAGTGGTATGGACAGGGATTCGAACCCGGTGTGCGCATCTCTCATTTTTACCAGAGGTGCCGGGGGATGGAAGAGATCTTACCCTCAACATCACATCGATCGATGCGCGTGTGGCTCCCTTTTTGTTGCTCCTGAACCGTCGCGCGGAGATCGATTTTGGTATTGTACTGGGGGATGGCATATTGTCAGGTCACCTCACACTTTCACAGAAGGAAAAGCAGGTTTCTTATGCTTTAAGCGTAGAGGGGGAAAGAATTGATCTGGCCCTCTTCGGGGCGTCCGGCCGTCTTGATCTGGAGGGAAATAGCGATTGGATGAATCAAGATCTCTTTAATGGGAAAGGGGTACTTTCTTTTGCCTTAATGGAGGGACGTTTTGAAAAGATCGGTTCATGGACGCTTCCCCTCGGAGCGCTTTCCTTCTCAGACATTCATGGTAAGATGTCGTGGGGAAAGGGCCGGGTTATCGTGGATCAGTTTTCGGCAAGGGGGAGTGAAGTTGATCTTCAGGCGGAAAGCGGAAATCTCATTCTTCGAAAGCCCCTCGACGGGAGCCTGGTCACCCTGACGCTCAAGGCCATGCCAAAGGGGGATCTTGAACGGATGGCCACGCTTTTTATACAAGGATATAACGGTCGGGAATCCTTGATCCTTGGGATTAGAGGGCCTCTGCGGAGACCCAAAATTTCGCTGAATGGTCGCCCGATCAGCCCTTAATTTCGGCTATAGTTAGGAGTTACATGGGACAAACAATACTCGGTCTTGATATCGGATCCTCTGCAATCAGGGGGGTACGGATTACGGAGGGATTTAGAGGCCTTCGCCTGCTCAGGATTTTTGAGCAAAAGGTTTTCCCAAAGGAGGAAGGAGATCTCTCGGAGGCCGCACCCCTGTGCGCGGGCCAGATTGAAGCATTGGCGGAGATGGTTTCAGAAGGACTCATCCGGCCGGGGGAGATGATTTGCGTGTCTCTGCCAGGGCACCTTGTTTCAACCCGGAAGATGACCCTTCCTTTTACCGATCCGAAAAAATTGAAACAGGTTGTTCCCTATGAAATGGAGAGTACGCTCCCCTTCGATCTGGAGGAGGTTGCGATTGATTATCAGGTACTTGCCACCGAGGAAGGGGGTTCAGAGGAAGAGAATGAATCTGCGAATGAGGCCGGGGCGCGTCGTTCTCATCTTTTGGTATCGACTGTACGCAAAACAGTATTGCAGACCTACTTACAGGGCTTGCAGTCTGTGGGCATCGATCCGGCCTGGGTCAGCATCGATGCCATCGCACTGAAGGCCTTCTCTCAACATTTTATTGAACATCGGGAAGAGGCCTCAGGGGATTCGAGCCAGGGCACAGGTTTAGATGCGCATTTCGTGATTGATGTCGGCACGGCCAAAACGGTTCTCTCTTTCATTCAGGGAGGGAGGCTCAGTGGGGTTCGAACCCTTCCGATGGGGGGGAGACTTATTACAGACGCACTGGGAAGGGCATTTGAGCTTTCCGTGGCGGAAGCCGAGAAATTGAAGCAGGAGATCCGTCTGGACAAGGCGGAACAGGCCCCAGAATCCATTGAGGCCGTTGCATGTGTTAAGCAGGCGATCGAACCCTGGCTGACCGAAATTGAAAAGAGCCTGCGATATTTTCGGACATCTAACTCTCCCCGGGGTGAGACGGTGGAGGGGTTGCTCACGCTCTGCGGCGGGGGCGGCACACTCAAGGGACTCAAGGAAATTCTGGCAGAGACTCTCGATATGGATTCTTCCCGGAGGGGTGGCCCGGACCGTGAGGGGTTCTCGATGGCGGGTTTGGAGATCCTGGACACGCCCTCAATATTCCATACCTATCATATGGGCCTCGGTCTTGCCCTCCTGCCGAAGGAAGGGACACAGATTAACTTTCGCCAGGGGGAGTTTGTCTATGGCAAAGAGACGATCGAGAGGAGAAACAGGCTTGCCTCGATCGGTTTCGTCGCTCTTTTGCTTTTTGCTCTGATCGTGGGAGACCTTTATCTTCGATATGACCACAAAGAGCAGCGTTACCGCGACTTGAAAGAGGAGCTTCGGAAAACCTTTCTTGAAACCTTCCCCGGGGTCAGAAATGTCATGAATGAAGTTGAACAGGCCCGCGTGGAGATCGAGGTACTCAAGAGAACCGGAGACTTCCTGGGTGTGGGGGAGGAAAGTCCCTTGAAGGTGCTGCAGGAAATTACGTCCCGTGTTCCTAAAGAGGTGAGGATCGATGTTCAGGAACTGGTGATCGATGGGGAGAATGTCCGCATTCTGGCCCGGACGGATTCATTTGATTCCGTTGACCGAATCCGTAACGGATTTCTGAAAGCCAAGCGGTTTCGGGAGGTCAGTGTCAGTGATGCCAAGGTAATGGCGGACCAATCCCAGGTCCGTTTTCGGATTAAAATGAAGAGACTGGATCAGGGTGAGGGAAATGGGAAACGGCTTTCTTAGGGAAATTGATCGGTCTTTCAGGCGTCTTTCTTCAAGGGAAAGATGGGTCCTTGGCGGAGGCAGTCTGGTGGCCCTCCTCCTGATCGGCTATGCAAATTTCTTTGCCCCGGCCTGGGAGAGGATGACCCTGCTGGAGCGTTTGATCCCTCGAAAAGAGAATGAGGTCCGGGAAATTGCCGCGTTAAAGGACGAGTACTTCCGTATTTCGGAGGAAATTCGAAAGGTCGAAGAACACCTTCCATCGGAAAATGAGTTCTCCCCCCTCTCCTTTCTGGAAGAAAAGGCCGCAAGAAATCAGATCCGTGGCAACATTGCCTATATTCGTCCCCTGGCGCCCCAGATCCATGCGTCCTACCGTGAGATCCTGGTTGAGGTGAAGGTTCAGAATGTAACCCTGGCCAGGGTTATCCCTTTTCTGAATGCCATTGAAGCGGCGCCTTACGCCTTGCGTATCAAGCGCTTGTCTTTGAAAACCCGGTTTTCCGATCCGACCCTGATGGATATTACTTTTCTTGTTTCTTCCTATGAGAAGGGTGTTTCCCAGGCCATGCGGAAATGAAGCTTCGTAAAATTCAGGGTAACCAGGGAGGTTTCGCGCTGATTCTCAGCCTCTTGATCCTGCTCCTCCTCGTGGTGATTGTCCTGGAGACCGATTTTTATACCCGCACAGATCTGCGTGCTGCCGGTAATTTTCGTGATGACCTCAAGGCCTTTTATCTGGCCCGTTCTGCTGTTTCTGCAGCCGAGGCGATCCTCAAAGATGATGTCAAGACAAGCAATCGTTATGATGGACTGGATGAACTCTGGGCCTTTCCGATCCCGGAATACGCACTGGGGGATGGAACCTTGAGCGGGATCATCGTTGATGAAGAAGGAAAAATAAATCTGAACAAGCTGATTCAGGGAAAGGAAGGAAAGGTGAATCAGGCGAGGCGAGATCAACTCCGTCTCCTCTTTGAACTTCTTGACATTGATCCGGACCGGGTAGATCCGGTGATCGACTGGATCGATCCCGATTCCGAGACGGTCTCTTCCTCGGGAGCGGAGGAAGGCTATTATCTCGGTCTTGATCCGGCTTATTCTGCCAGGAACGGCCCGCTTGCAACCTTGGCGGAGCTTCACATGGTGAAAGGAATCACGGATGAGATTTACCGCAGGATTAAACCCTATGTGACCATCTATGGTGCGGGACAAATCAACATCAATACCGCGAATTCTCTTGTTCTCCAGAGCCTCGATCGGGGAATCGATGATTCAGAGGCCGGACGACTGATGCGTAAACGTCCGTTTGAATCTCCTGCACGGTTTAAGGAGCACCTCCTGCCGGATACAAAGGTCCGGATGACGATGGCCGCGAGTATCAACTGGATCAAGACCCGAAGTAATGTCTTTTCGCTGAGGGCCGAAGGGACGGTTCATGATACGAAAAAGATCGCCCATGCCATTATTCAACGGAAGGGGACCAAGACAAAACTTCTTTATTTCAGGATTGATTAGGACCCTGACCACATCTTATCAACAGTTTATCTTCAGAAATTCCACAACATAATGTTGTCTCCCTCATTTTTTTCTCCATATCTGGTGTTTTCTCCTTGACAAAAAAGGAAGGTTCTTTTAACATCAGAAACACTTTTGATACGTTCATCAGGGTCTGATTTTGTGGCTTGGTTTTGCTTTCTGAATCGCTCAAGATGTTCCGGGCGGTTTGTTTTGGTTCTCTACTTACAGGAAGGCTTGACGATCATAAATTCGAAAGACTACACTCATTCAGGGCATTCATCAGGCTGAAAAAGGAGGAGATCAGTGGAAATGATACAGGGAAGCAGTAAGAGCGAGGAGGGGAAATTGACCCTTGAGGGCGGAGTTGCACCGTGTGAGCCGAAAGGACGCCAAACCAGTTTAGGAATGGCCCCGAATGCCCTTCGTGTCTTGGAAAAACGCTATCTCAGGAAGAATGAACAAGGAGAGGTCATTGAAAGTCCTGAAGACCTTTTTCGTCGCGTGGCCGGGAATATTGCAGAGGGAGACCGTAGCTACAATCCGCAGGCCAATGTTACCGTGCTCGAAGAGGTCTTTTACGACATGATGTCCCAGTTCAGGTTCCTTCCTAATTCTCCCACATTGATGAATGCCGGCCGGGATCTCCAGCAACTGTCGGCCTGTTTTGTCTTGCCGATCGTCGATTCGATGGAGTCGATCTTTGAAACCGTCAAGCAGGCGGCCATTATCCATAAGACTGGCGGGGGCACCGGATTTTCGTTTTCCCGGCTTCGACCGAAGAACGATATTGTCCGGACGACCGGCGGGGTCGCCTCAGGGCCGGTCTCCTTTATGAAGGTCTTTAACCATGCCACTGAGGCCGTCAAGCAGGGCGGCACGCGGCGTGGGGCCAACATGGGGATCTTGCGTGTCGACCATCCTGATATCCTCGATTTTATTTCATGCAAGGCAGATACGAAAGAGATTACCAATTTTAATATCTCCGTGGCGCTAACGGACCGGTTTATGGCGGCTTATGAGAAGGGAGAGGATTATGCCTTGATCTCTCCGCGCGACGGAAGTGTCGTGAAGGAAATCTCGGCAACAGAGGTTATGGACCAGATTGCGGAGCAGGCCTGGAAAACGGGTGAACCGGGTCTCTTTTTTATCGACGTGACCAATCGTGCCAATCCCACTCCAAAGGTTGCGGAGATGGAGGCCACTAATCCCTGTGGCGAACAGCCGCTCCTTCCCTATGAAAGCTGTAATCTGGGAAGCATTAATCTTGAAGCCCACCTCCTGGAAGACAATGGACGATATGAGATCGATTGGTGCACACTGGGAAAGACGATCCGGACGGCCGTTCATTTTCTCGATAATGTGATTGATATGAACCGGTATCCGATTCGTGAGATTGAAATGATCACAAAGGCGAACCGAAAGATTGGTCTGGGGGTCATGGGGTTCTCGCGAATGCTCTACAAGCTGGAAGTCCCCTATCACACTGAAGAGGGTATCCAGATGGCGCGGGAAGTAATGGGCTTCATCCAGCGTGTCGGATATGAGGCCTCGACCCAACTTGCGGAAGAACGGGGTGTCTATGCAAACTGGGAGGGATCCCTCCACGAGCACCGGGACGAGCGCGTTCGCAACTCGTATATCACCACGGTCGCGCCGACCGGAACGATTTCGATGATTGCAGATACCTCCGGGGGATGTGAGCCGGAGTTTTCGCTGATCTGGTACAAAAATGTGATGGATGGGGAGCATCTGCCTTATGTCCAGGACTATTTTGTCGAGGTGGCCAAGCGGGAGGAGTTTTACAGCGAGGATCTGCTCGACAAGATTCTTGCCAATCGCGGCTCCGTCCAGGGGATTGCCCAGGTGCCGGAACATTGGCAGAAGGTCTTCATTACCTCCCACGGAATTGCCCCAGAATGGCACGTCCGGATGCAGGCGGCCTTTCAGGAATTTACCGACTCCGCCGTCAGCAAGACGATCAATCTTCCAACCACGGCCACCACTGAAGAAATCAAGAAGGCCTACCTCCTGGCCTATCGGTTGGGCTGCAAAGGGATTACCGTTTATCGCGATGGGGCCCGTCCCGATCAGGTGATGAATGTCGGAAAATCAAAAAAGGTCGAGGAAAAGGCCGCTGTTTCTGCGCCGCCTGAAACAAAACCTGAAGTGAATGGGAATGGCAATGGCAATGGCGATTCTCCCCTCTCCATGATTGCCCCGCGCCCCCGTCCCGAGGTAATGACCGGAACGACAACCCGAAAGCGGACCTCGTGCGGCGACCTCTACCTGACGGTAAACCGGGATGAAACAGAGCATCCCTTTGAAGCCTTTGCGACCATGGGAAAGGCCGGGGGTTGCGAAGGTTCGTTTAACGAGGCCATTGGCCGCCTTATCTCCCTCTGCATGCGCGCAGGTGTGACGCCACGGGATATTGTCAAGCAGCTGATCGGAATCCGCTGCAACAAGCCCTTCGGGATCGGGAAAGAAAAGGTCCTTTCCTGCTCAGACGCCATCGCCAAGATCTTCAACCAGGATCTTGGAAACAAGGTGGCGGAAGCGCGCTACCCCGAGGGTGAACTGAACGGTACAACAAACGGGTCAACGACTGGCGCGACAAATGGCGCAACAAACGGTGCAGCGCAGACTGCTGCGGTCCTCGAAGACCCCACCACACACATCCAAAAGGTCATCTTCCCCTGCCCCGAATGCGGCCTCGAACTCGAATTCGGAGAAGGCTGCGAGAAATGCCACTTCTGCGGCTATTCCCGGTGTTATTAAGGGAATAGTGGGTCGCGAAATAAATTACACCTGCCAAAACGAAGGTGGGGTTGCGCCTTACTCCCCTCACTCTGAGCACGGCTTTTTTAAAATCCTGAACCAGATGACTACATTACGATATTAATTGACGGTTTATTTAAATATGGTATTCTTCTGAAATGGGATGTCATTGTTTAACCGGGATGTGCGGTCTGGGAATATTTGACCTTGGGTGTATATCGTAAGAATTGTTGTTCAGCGTTTTGATGAGGCGGGTGACGCGTAGCCGAAGGAGAAGATAGTGGAGTTATCATTTAGAGAAAGTGTCAACGCAATGGTCGACGGCGCGATTCGTGTGCTGGGTCTGGATGAGGGGGTTGCGAAGGCATTAAAAGCGTGCAACTCCGTACTCAAAGTTCAATTTCCGGTGAAGGTACGTGGCAAGGTCGAGGTGTTTACCGGATGGCGGGCAGTTCACAGCACGCATCGGCTCCCGGCAAAAGGGGGGATCCGTTACGCGACTTTTGTGAATCAAAATGAGGTCGAAGCCCTGGCCGCCTTGATGACCTATAAGTGTGCCATTGTCGATGTTCCCTTCGGAGGTTCAAAAGGGGGGTTATTGATTGATCCCACAAAGTACACCCGTGATGAAATGCAAGCGATCACGCGCCGTTTTACCCTGGAGCT
Organism: Candidatus Manganitrophaceae bacterium; assembly: GCA_012960925.1. Classification (NCBI taxonomy): domain Bacteria; kingdom Pseudomonadati; phylum Nitrospirota; class Nitrospiria; order Candidatus Troglogloeales; family Candidatus Manganitrophaceae; species Candidatus Manganitrophaceae bacterium. The sequence goes on along the minus strand of DUAG01000011.1, from coordinate 104,174 downwards.
GACCCGGAAAGGCTTCCTGAGTCCCGCAACCAATGTCCCTGCTCCGGATATGGGAACGGGTGAGCGAGAAATGGCCTGGATGGCGGATACATACAAACACCTTGTCCCGGAAGACATTAATTTTACGGCCTGTGTGACGGGCAAGCCTGTTGCGCATGGCGGCATCCGGGGAAGGACTGAGGCCACCGGCCGGGGCGTCCAATACGGGCTGAGAGAGTTCTTTCGCAATGCGAAGGCGGTAAAGGCGGCTCGTCTCTCCAAGGGACTTGGCGGTAAAAAGATTGTGATTCAGGGATTAGGAAATGTTGGATATCATGCTTCAAAATTCCTCTCTGAAGAAGATGGTGTAAAAATCATCGCAATTATCGAACGGGAGGGTGTACTGATCGATAAATCAGGAGGAAAAAAACAGGGTCTCCCTGTCGAAAAAGTGCATCAGTACATGATTGAGAAGGGAACATTAAAAGGTTATCCCGGTGCCGGTGTTGAGTTCCTGGACAAAAAGGCGGGGCAGAAACCATTGGAAATAGAATGCGATATTCTGATTCCTGCCGCACTGGAGGCACAGATTACAAAGAAGAATGCCCACCGGATCAAGGCCAAATTGATTGCGGAGGCTGCAAATGGTCCTGTCACTTTTGAAGCCGATCAGGTTCTTAACAAAAACGGCGTAACGATTCTTCCCGATACTTATCTAAATGCTGGAGGTGTGATTGTCTCCTATTTTGAGTGGGTGCGAAACATCTCTCATATCCGTTTCGGGCGAATGCAACGCCGCTTCGAAGAAGCAAAAGGTCTTCAGTTTGCGAGTGCTTTAGAACGTCTGTCTGGAAAAGTGCTTCGTAAATCCGTGAAAGAGGAACTCGCAAGTGGACCTCAGGAAGTGGATTTGGTTCGGTCCGGCCTGGATGATTCCATGCGGATGGCCCTTCAAGAGATCTTCGAGACGAAAAATTCTTTGAAAGCAGTCGATAATTATCGTACCGCCGCCTATGTGGTTGCGCTGAATAAGATTTCACGGAGCTACCTCGACATCGGAGTTTATTAGGCGCCCTTGGAGGCGAAGGGGCCTTGTATCGCTTGCCTCATGAGGTTTACAATACGATAGAGTACTTTAACGAAGAGGGCTAAAAATGGAGCCATTATTAGATCGGAAGTGTGAGGCCTGCAGGGTTGGCGCGCCCTTGGTGACTCAGGAAGAGGTCGATGCGTTCATGCCCAAGATTCCCGCATGGAAAATGATTGAAGAAGAGGGGATGGATCGCTTAACGAGGGTCTTTGATTGTCCGAATTTTGAAGCGGCATTGTCGTTAACAAACAAGGTTGGCGCAATCGCGGAAGAAGAAGGCCATCATCCCGCCATTCTGACCGAGTGGGGAAAGGTGACGGTGACCTGGTGGACCCACAAGATCAAGGGATTGCATGTCAACGACTTCATTATGGCCGTGAAGACAGACCATCTTGCCTGACAACATACCTCCCTCTGCCCCCACGAAAGGCCTGAACCTCTTTCCCTCTATGGATGAGCTGATCAAGGGGCTTTCCTGGATACGGAAAGCCCCGCAGGATGACGGCATTTTGAAGGCGATTGTAATCAGACCGTCTGTCGATGTGCGGAAGGAACTTCAAAGATGCCGCCTCAGCCCTGAGTCGGGAGCCGAGGGAGAGGCCTGGTCCCGGAATTGCTGGCTGAGATTCGAGGATGGCAGTCCTCATCCCGATGTCTAGATCGCGATCATGAGTGTCCGGGTTATTGCGCGATTGGCCCGGGACAGAGTGCGTTGGGAACTGGGAGGAGATCAGCTCTATGTCGATTTTAACCTCAGCCGGGCTTGCCTTCAGGCGGGCCAAAAAATAAGGATTGGTCTGCCATCCTTATGATTACAGAACAGCCTTACCCTGCCTGTAAGAAATTCTCTGAGCGTTTTGGTGCTGCGGCACTGAAGTTTGTAAGTAGCACAGAAGGAAAGGCCCTCCGTTTAAGAGGGGTTTATGCAAAAGTCCTCCGAGCGGGATCGGTCTCCGTCGGCGACAGGGTTGTAAAAGTACCCGCCGTCTTAGGTCCGGATTGATCTCTGCACTGCACATTGTTTTCAGTGGAGGGGTCCTTCAAAAACCTGTCGGTACCAGAGCAGTGCCAGGAGGGTCTTGCTGTCTACGATTTTTCCGGAGAGCCCCATCTGAAAGACCTCCTCAAAGGGAAGGGTGACAATCTCTAAAAACTCTTCGGCATCGGCATGTGCCTCCATGCTCGGCTCCAGATCCCGGCCCAGGTAGATGGCAATTTTTCCGGTTGAAAAACCCACGGAGTGATAGTAGCTGAAGAGAAAATCGAGCTTCTTGGGGACCAGTCCGATTTCTTCAATCGTTTCCCGCCGGGCGGTTTCCAGGCGATCTTCATTCGGTTCCAGAAGGCCGGCTGGAATTTCCAACGTGACCTGGCGGATGGCCGGACGGTATTGTCTGACGAGGCTGACCCTCTGGTCCTGATCGATCGGAAGAACCCCGACGGCATCAGGCGGTGAGACGATCTCCCGCAAGGCCTCTTTCCCATCCGGGAGCCGCACGGTATGTTCCTCGGTGCGGAGATAACGTCCCTGATAAACGGTTTTTTTTCGGATTAGTTTTTCTTCCAGATCCATTCAACCTCCTTTTTCATTCAGGCTCCTAAATGTGGCCGTAGGATAAAGCATCATCATTCCTTTTTCAAGATATTCCCTATCAATAGAGATAGAGAGGTGTTTTATACCCATCCTTACCGGTTTTTTTGGAGGAGGCCAGTTATTAAAATGACTGGCCCGCCATGAGATAGTAATGTGGTTTGTCTTCGGTCGCAATGGGGGAATCGATCGGCACGGCGACATCAAAACGGACCATTGTCGGATAAATCCCAAAAATATCGACAAAGAACCGAAGGCCGGCACCCATGTCGGTCTTGTATTGGCTCGCTTGAAAGAGATTACGCGAATCCGTGACCATCCCGACATCGCTGAAAAGGGCGATCTGCAATGTGCGCTGGGTTGCCAGACCGAAAACCTGGAGATCTGTTTCACGCAACAGAGGGAAACGGTATTCGACAGAAAAGAGCGCCATGTTTTCCCCTTCAAAAGCCATGGCCGTATATCCCCGCATTTTCGTGTTTCCTCCCAAAAAAAACCGATTATTTTTGAAAAGCCTGCCAAAGGACTCTCCGAGGAAGACACGTGTACTGATTTCATGATGGTTGGAGAAAGAGAAGATGCGGCGGAGATCGAATTCAATGAAGAAGGAGTTGTCGTAAGCTTCACCCGTGAACTGCTGGTTATATAGAAGGCGGGTGCTGAGTGTGGGATAGGTTCCTGTCAGGCGCTGGATGTTTTCCTCTAGCAGGGGGATTTCAGGGTAGTTCACCTCATAGCCGAGATTGATAATGTCTGCGGACGCTTCCTTTAAATCTCCCTGGGCTGTTTTACGGTTTTCGTTTGTAATGCCGGTAGAGATAATTTGTCCCTTCCCTACGACTTTCGCGTAGCCTATCCGGGAGACGGTCCCGGTGTCGGAACGTAAAAAGAAAAGTTGAATCCAGCTTTTCGTATCATAAGCACGTCGAAAGAGAAGACCGGCCCGATAGCTCAGGAAACGGGTTTGAAAATCATAATTGACTGAGAAATCATTGAGCAGAATCTTCCATGAGGGGGGAGAGCGGTTATTCAAGCGGTTTGAGTCACTTGAAAATTTGTGAGGGTCGATTGCGACGGTCTTGATCCGGGAGGATGTCGTCACAAACACTTCATGCGAATCCCCGACCCCATCCCAAATCAAAGGAATTTCATCCCCATCTTTTTCATAAAGGACGATCTCCAGGGGTTCGATCCCTTCTCCATGTTTTTTGATGAGAATTCGGGTCTCAAATTTGTCCTGGACTTTTTTCCGTCGGATTTCTTCGATACTAAAATCAAGGCGCGGCTTTTTTGTAAGCCATTGATCGATGTAAGGTCCGATCTCCTCCTTTTGAGAGGCCTTGAGGAGGATCTTCCTGAATGAGGGAGGGGGATCGGATCTGAGTCTCTCGCGATAGTTCAGCACGGAGCGCGCAAAGGTCTCGTTGCCCAAAAAGATTCCCAATCGATGGAAGATGTTCGCCCCTTCCAGGCGTGGGTGCTTGAAGAATCGGAGGTTTTCCTCCATGAGCGGACTGTCTGCGTCCGGGAAATAAACCTTTCGAAGAGGGAGGGATTTGGAGTATAAAATCTGATCGATGATGGGAAGGAAACCCAGGGGCCTTAACCAGTCCTCCAAACGGCGTTCTTTTCCGTACTTATGCTGAATGAATTGCCTTGCGTCGAGATGGGCCAGCCCTTCTGCGACCCAGGTCTCTTCATGGGGGAGCTTGTCGCGCCAAAAGAGAAGAAAGAGTTCTTTTGCGAGACTCATTTCGTGGAATCTTTTTAAAAGAAAGAAGACCTTAAAAAACCCTTCATTGATGTAAAGGAGACGAGACCCCGCTACGGCCAGATCCTGAAAGAGATAGGCATCGGTCAATGTGAGCCGGGTGACAGGGATCTCTCCGATGTGCTCTTGGAAAAAGGAGACCATTTCTTTCAAGGTGGCAACCAGGGCCTCGGCCTCGCTTTTATTTTTCAAGTGCGTGTTATAAATAATTTCAACCCCACTCACATGTACATCATGGCGGATAGTTTTTTTTACAATGGAAAGAGAGAAGAATGGAATTGTTTCCCGCTCCATAAAATAAGTCAGATGACTCCCTTCGACACCGACCAGTTTGGGTCTATCGGAAGCAACGATTTGCAGCCCTTCTTTCACCGTCAGAAAGACGCGGAAATGACTGCCTGGAAGGGCCCGGGCAAGATCCCATTCCCCGTCGATACGTGCAGGGAGATAAGGATGCCAACCCCCCTGGAGGGTGGCCAGACCCCTGTAATATCCAAAGAGCCCTTTTTTTTCAGGAATACTGGTGATGAAGCGAACAGAGAAACGACCTGTTCCCTGTGAAGGAATCGGTTTTGTAAGTTCAATCCGCATCAGGGTGTCCCGGCCCTTTTCCAGAGAATGACTGAGGATCGTCCCTGTGTCGTCCCGGATCGAGGTCACCTGAAGCCCTCCGGGGTTAAACGCAACCGGGTAAGCCCGATTGTAGGTGGTCTGGCGGATGGTCGGATCTTTTCTGAGGTAACGGTTCGGATAAAGGATCAGAACGATTTCTGTAAGTGGGCTCGGCCCGTCGTTGAAGAAGGTAATCTCTTCGCGTCCTTCGATCTGATGCTTGGCCTCATCATAAGTTACGAACAGGTCGTATTTCGTCACACTTGCTTGAACAGAAGGAATACAGGCAAAGGATAAGAGGAGTAAGAGGAGGAGTATCATATCCCTCATTATACCAAATACCTACTTTGAATACGTACCGCACGAGATTAGAATGTAACTATTCAGCATGGCTAGATAAGCCTTCAGGGCAAGGCTCGAGGAGTGAAGAACCGCAGCGTATGTGCTTATATGCGAGGATTTGAGCACCGCAGTAACGCCGCCATGGAGGTTGAGATGGGTGTGCTGGATAGTTACCTTGATTCTTTGTCCTTCTTTTTATATGGTAGGTAAATGTCAAAGCCGGAACTTATTACTGCAATAAGAGAAGAAATTACCCGCAAAGGGCCGATCCCGTTCATGCGCTACATGGAAATGGCACTTTATCATCCTCGTTATGGTTATTACGCCTCCCCGGGTGAAAAGATCGGCTGGAAGGGAGATTATTATACCAGTAGCAGCGTCCACCCGGTCTTCGGGGAACTCATTGCAAAACAGGTGTTGCAGATGAGGGCCGTGTGTGCACGCGGGGATGCATCCAACCCCGAAGAGATCTTTACGCTCGTGGAGATGGGTGCTGGGAAGGGAACCCTCTGTTTTGACATCTTGAACACGATCAGGCGGGAAGCGCCGGCGGTCTTTGAGCACCTTGACTATGTCATCATTGAGGAGAGTCGATGGCTCAGGGATAAACAGGCCGAATCGCTCCGCCCGATCTTCTCCGGGCGGATTCGTTGGGAAGAAAAAATACCTTCAAACCTGGTGGGGCTTGTCTTAAGCAATGAGCTTCTAGATGCCTTTCCTGTGCACCGCTTACGGGTCGAAGGAGAGTCGATCGAGGAAATCTATGTGGATTGGGAGAATAGCGGGTTTGTAGAGGTCCTGCGACCGCCCTCCTCTCCGCGCTTACAAAACTATGTGCGCCGACTCTCTGTTCGCTTTGACCGGTCGACAGAGCTGGAGGTCAACCTTCAGGCGCGTGATTGGATGCGTCAGGTGGGACGGGCGCTTTCGCGGGGTTTTGTGATGACCATCGATTACGGCTATCCTGAAGAGGAACTTTATTCACCCCGTCGCCCCAAGGGAACCTTCCTTTGCTACCATCAACACAAGACCAACGAGGACCCCTATGTGCGCGTGGGAGAGCAGGACATGACGGCACATGTTGATTTTACGTCATTGAAGCAGTGCGGAGAAGAGGTCGGTCTGCGTTGTCTCGGGTTTACTGATCAGTGCCACTTTCTCATGGGCCTGGGGATTTCCGAAAAGATGGCAGGGCCGGCAGACCGGATGGATCAGTCCACTGAGGCACGGGAGACTTTTCTGGCGATGAAGCGTCTGATGGCCCCGGAGCAAATGGGAAAAGTATTCAAGATTCTTATCCAGGGGAAGAACCTTCCTGCCGATGTCCATCTGGACGGCCTTCAATTCAAGCCCTTTTTTCGTTTTTCTGACGCTCGGTAGCCGCAATATCGGTCTTTTTTCAGGGATCTTCCCTTCATAAACTGAGGATCGGGAAACCTTTTTCAAATTCTTGACTTTCTTAAGTTTATATCTTATTATTCGGTACTCATTTGCCTTCCTGGGGGAGAACGGCGACAATGCCAACAGACGCTTTGCCTTCAAATTATCTTCCAGTATTGGTATTTTTCTTCATTGCCCTCGGCTTCGGGGTTGTGACGATTATCATGGGATACCTGGTTCGGCCGAGTCGGCCCTACGTGGAGAAACTTTATCCCTACGAAAGCGGTATCCATCCCGATACCGACGCTCGCCAGCGCTTTCCCCTTCGTTATTATATGATCGCGATGCTCTTTGTTCTCTTCGACATTGAGATCGTTTTTCTTTATCCTTGGGCAGTCAGTTTTAATCATCTGGGCCTCTTCGGCCTTGTTGAAATGATCTTGTTCCTGCTAATACTGTTTGTCGGATATTTTTATGCATGGAAGAAAGGAGCGCTTGAGTGGGACTGATCCGTCATCAATTTGAAACGAATATCCTTACCACATCGCTCGATTCCGCGGTGAATTGGGCTCGGAAATCGGCTTTGTGGCCAATGACTTTTGGCCTGGCCTGTTGTGCTATTGAAATGATTGCGGTTGTGTCTGCCCGTTATGATCTCGATCGATTCGGTGCCGGTGTTTTTCGTGCGTCGCCGCGTCAGTCCGATCTGATGATCGTTGCCGGGACGGTGACGCGGAAAATGGCGCCTGTAATCAGAAGGATCTATGACCAGATGGCGGAACCGCGATATGTTCTTTCGATGGGTTCATGCGCCACATCCGGGAATATTTATAACAGTTATAGCGTTGTACAAGGAGTGGACCGTTTCGTGCCGGTAGACATCTATGTCCCTGGCTGCCCGCCACGCCCTGAGGCCCTGCTTTCAGGTATTTTGCGGCTTCAGGAAAAAATAATGACCGAAAAGATATTCAGAAAGTAATGGGAGGAGATCATGTTTCAAATCCTCCTGAATCTCTAGGACAGTTGCGGTTGCGGCTGCCAGGCGAAAAGGTGAATGAAAGACATCGTTGTAAAAATTAAGGAACAGTATCCGGATGCCTTCCTCTCGTCAAAGATCGATTTCGGTGAACTGACGATTACGCTTAAGAGAGAGGGGCTTCTGGAGGTCTGTCGCTATCTCCATGATGAGCCTTCGCTCGATTTTGATTTCATCAGCGATATCTGCTCGGTAGATTTCCCGAATGAGTCTCCCCGTTTCGAGATGATCTATCAATTTTACTCCATTGACAAAAACCGGAGAATAAGGGTGAAGGCCCGCGTTCCAGAAGAAGATTGTTTGATCGATTCTGTGGTAGAGATTTGGAAGGGGGCGAACTTTATGGAGCGGGAGGTCTACGATATGATGGGCATCCGGTTCAATAATCACCCCGATCTTCGCCGTATCCTGATGACGGAGGATTATTCGGAAGGGTATCCCCTTCGAAAAGATTTCCCGGTGGAAGGCTTTGGATGGAGAGATAAGTTTGATTTTTCAGAACGATAACGTCGGGAATGGTTTAGTCAAAAAATGACTGAGAATAAGAAAGACAATACTGTGGAATATGACCATTACGGCGAGGATACGTCCGCTGTTGAACTGGAGGACGGAAAGCCTCAGAAGCACGTTGAGGATATGCTCCTGAACATGGGTCCGCAGCATCCCTCGACCCATGGGGTCCTTCGGATTGTTCTCGATCTGGAGGGGGAGACCATCGTGAAGGCGACCCCTCATCTTGGCTATCTTCACCGCGGGGTCGAGAAACTTGCCGAGAACTCAACCTACAATCAGATCATTCCCTTGACCGACCGCCTGGATTACGTCTGTTCCATGACCAACAATTATGCCTTTGTCCGGACCGTGGAGAAGCTCCTTCGTGTGGAAGTCCCCGAACGCGCGGAATATATCCGGACGATCGTGGCGGAGATGCAGCGGCTCACAGGCCATCTCTTCTGGCTCGGAACTCAGGCGCTCGACATCGGGGCCATGACGGTCTTTTTCTATACCTTTAGGGAGCGGGAGGTATTGCTCGATCTCTTTGAAATCCTCTGCGGCGCAAGGCTGACCATGAGTTACTATCGTGTGGGGGGCGTCGACCGGGACCTGACCTCAGAAGTCATTGATGCCCTCTATAAATTTCTTGAAGGATTTTCAGACAATATTGACGAGTACAACACCCTCCTTGAAACAAACCGGATCTGGGTCGGGCGAACGAAAAACATCGCGGTCATCTCCGCAGAAGATGCCATCAACTTCGGACTCTCCGGTCCGACCTTGCGAGGTTCCGGGGTCAACTACGACATTAGAAAAAAAGAGCCGTACGGGGTCTATGACAAGGTCGAATGGGAAGTCCCACTGGGCAGGAATGGGGATACTTATGACCGTTACTGGATTCGGGTCGAGGAGATGCGACAGAGTGCCAGGATCATCAAGCAATGTCTGGATCAACTCCCTGAAGGCCGGTTTCTGGCCGACCTCCCCATGATTACCTATCCTCCCCGTGATCGGGTGGAGACCGACATGGAGAGCCTGATCCACCACTTCATGATTGCGACCCAGGGATTTGATGTGCCGGAGGGGGAGGTCTACTCCGCCATTGAGGCGCCAAAGGGAGAACTTGGATTCTATATCCTGAGCCAGGGCGGGAACAAACCGTATCGCTTGAAAATTCGTCCGCCCTCCTTTATTCACATGGGGGCGTTTGACTACATGGCTCGGGGGTATATGATTGCCGACATTGTGACGATTTTTGGAACCTATGATATTGTGATGGGGGAGTGCGACAGATGATTCCTCAAAGGGATTTTATTGTAATAGAAAGCGAAGTGGGTTCTTCACTGTGAGGCTGAAGGTATTGTCCGATAAGGCAAAGGCCGAAATTGAGGCGCAGTTTCAACACTATCCGGACAAGCGCTCCGTCCTCCTTCCGGCCTTGCGCATTGCACAGGAAGAGGTGGGTTATTTATCTGAGCCGGCCATGATCGATGTGGCCGATCTTCTTGGTCTGACCCCGGTGCAGGTCTATGAAGTGGCCACCTTCTATTCCCAATATAATCTTAAACCGGTCGGAAAATATCTCATTCAGGTTTGCAAGACCCTATCCTGTGCCTTGGTGGGTGCCGGTTCGATCGTGACTCATCTTCAGGAAAAATTGGGAATCCGATCCGGTGAAACCACTGCGGACGGATTCTTTACACTTAAACTGGTGGAATGTCTTGCGGCTTGCGGCAGTGCTCCGATGGCGCAGATCAACGACCGGTATTATGAGCAATTGACCCCGGAGAAAGTGGACCGAATATTGGAAGATTTAAAGAGGGATGGAAAGAGCTCCTTGGCCACGGGTCCCTTTATGCTGCCGGTGATGGGGGAGAAATCGTAATGCCGACTTACGAGCTTATATTACTGAAGAATATGTCCAAGCCGGGATATACCGGCTCTCTGGAAGATTATCAGGGTGTCGGGGGCTATGCCATATTTGAAAAGGTCCTCAAGGAAATGTCCCCGCCCGACCTGATCGATCTTGTGAAAAAATCCGGTCTGAGGGGGCGGGGCGGGGCCGGGTTTTCAACCGGAATGAAATGGAGTTTCATCCCGAAAGACCATAGCGGTCCAAGATATCTTTGCTGCAACGCGGATGAGAGCGAGCCGGGGACATTTAAAGACCGTCAGTTGATTGAAAGAGATCCGCACCAGATGCTGGAGGGGATCGGGATCGCTTGTTTTGCAATCGGGGCGCATCAGGCCTACATCTACATCCGGGGGGAGTTTGATCTAGGTGCCGAGATTATTCAGAACGCGATCCGGGAGGCCTATGAGGCCCGGCTGTTCGGGAAAGATCTTTTTGGAACAGGTTTTGATATTGATGTCGTCCTTCACCGAGGGGCAGGGGCTTACATCTGCGGTGAAGAAACGGCCCTGCTGGAGTCGATTGAAGGAAAACGGGGGAAGCCGAGAACGAAACCGCCTTTTCCGGCGATCAACGGGCTTTACCAGGAACCGACCGTGGTGAACAATGTTGAGACTTTGGCGAATCTTCCCTATATTATCAAGAACGGACCGGAGTGGTATGCCGCCATCGGGACGCAGAAGAGTCCGGGGACGCGGGTTTTTTCGGTCAGCGGCCACGTGAAACGGCCGGGAAATTATGAGGTGCCGCTCGGCATTACCCTCCGTGAGATGATCTACGATATTGCCGGCGGGATTCGGGGCGATAAGGAACTCAAGGCCATCATCCCGGGAGGGGCCTCCGCGCCTTTCCTGAAGCCTGATCATCTCGATACCCAAATGGATTTTGAATCGATCGCAGAGGTCGGCTCAATGCTTGGCTCGGGCGGGGTGACGGTGATGGATACAGATACCTGTATGGTTTGGGCGGCCATGAACCTGATGGAGTTTTTTCATCATGAGTCGTGTGGAAAGTGTACGCCCTGCCGGGAAGGGAGCGCCTGGATTTTGCAGGTCTTACGGCGGATTGAGGGGGGGCTTGGAAAGCCCGAAGATATTGATCTGCTGGTGAGCCTCTGTGAACGGATTGAGGGCAAAACGGTCTGCGCTTTTGGTGAGGCGGAGATTGGCCCCATTCTTTCGACCATCAAAAATTTCAGGGAAGAATACGAGACCCATATCACGGAGAAGCGATGTCCGCATCGCCCGGATGCCGCCCTGGTTATGGCGCATTGAGGAAGTTTTGAGATGAGCAAAATGATTAAGCTGACAATCAATGATCTCGAAATCGAAGTCGCGGATGGGACGCTCCTTATTGAGGCGGCCAAGAAGGCCGGTGTGGAGATTCCCCATTTCTGCTACCACCCGAAGCTGAAGCCCGACGCCAATTGCCGCATGTGCATTGTCGAAGTAGAAAAGGCCCGTAAACTTCAGACCTCCTGTAGCACCCCGGCGGTGGAGGGCATGGTGGTGAAGACCAATTCTCCGCAGGTGAAAGAGGCTCAGTTCGGTGTCATGGAGTTCCTTCTGGGGAACCATCCGCTAGACTGTCCTGAGTGTGATCAGGGGGGAGAGTGTCAACTCCAGGATTTTGCCCATCAGAATTCTCCAACGACCAGCCGTTTTGTGGAAGAGAAGAGAATATTCAAGAAGGAATATTTCGGTCCGCTGATTGAAAAAGAGATGAACCGCTGCGTCAGTTGTCTCCGCTGTGTTCGTTACTGCGATGAAGTGATTGGTTCAAACGCCCTGGGTTCGATGGAGCGGGGAAACATGCACGAAATTGGTGCCTTTGCTCATCAGGAACTGGAGTGTGAATATTGCGGCGGCTGTATCCAGATCTGCCCGGTCGGCGCATTGACCTCAAGGCTTTCAATGTACGATACCCGGACCTGGCAGTTGCAAAAGACGGAGACCATTTGTAATTACTGTGGAGATGGTTGTTTGTTGACCCTGGAAGGGGTGAAGGATGATATTACGCGCGTCAGTTCTGAGCTGGGGGCTGGCCGAAACGAAGGGGATCTCTGCGCGCGCGGATTTTTCGGTTACGGCATGATTCACCATCCGGATCGTTTGAGCCGTCCGACCGTGCGGCTGCAGGGTCGTGACCTCCAGGTCACGTGGGACTGGGCGATGGACAAGGCGGCCACCGGTCTGACCGAGATCAAGGCAAAGTATGGTCCCGAGGCGATCGGAGGGGTCATTTCGGCGCATTGTACAAATGAAGAGATCTACCTCTTTCAAAAATTAATGCGGCAGACGATTGGGTCGCCCCACATCGACAGTTCCGCCCGGCTTGGATACATCAACGCAGCGACAGGGCTCATGAAGGCCTTTGGGACCACCCGCCTGGTTCGGTATGAAGATATTCTTCAGGCCGACGTTCTTCTGGTCTTTGCGGGAGAGATGACGGAGTCCAACCCGATTACCGCCATCAAGGTTAAAGAGGCGGTCAGGAAAAACAAGGCAAAGTTAATTGCTGTTGATTCTTACAGTGCAGGGAGAGAGACCTATATTAGTCATCTTCCCAATCTGGCCACACATCATCTGGAGATCCGCTCGGGAACAGAAGGAACGGCCATCGTTGGATTGATGAAGGCCGTTGTCGAGGGATCGCCTTCGTCTTCACTCTCTCAGGCCGCGTTGAATAAGCTGAAGGAATCGCTTGCCCCGGTCTCTTATAAAAATATCGAAGCGGTCACCGGTATTCCGGAAAAGACCTTTCGCGAGATGGGCACCCTTTATGCAGGTGCCGAGCGAGGCGTCATTATCTTCGGAAGGGCCATCACTCGTTGCGAAGAAGGGTATCAAAATGTCTTGAAGCTGGCCGATCTTGCGATTGCGGCGGGTCAGGCCGGTCAGGCGGGAAAAGGAATTCTTCCCCTGACCAAAGAGAATAATGAATTTGGTGCAGTGGAAATGGGTGGGGGCTCCGAGTATCTTCCCGGACTTCAGCCGACCGATCCGGCGCGGAAGGGCCACACGCTGGTCGAAATGATCGATGCGGCCATAAGGGGTGAGATCAAGGCCCTCTACCTGGTGGGAGAAAATCCGTTCCGCTCGCTTCCGCAAAAAAAGGTTGAGGAGGCGCTCAGCAAGTTGGAACTCTTGATTTGCCAGGACCTTTTCCCTTCCGAGGTGTCGTCCCTGGCGCACATCGTTCTTCCCGCGGCCAGCTATGCAGAGAAGGCAGGGCGATTTACGAATCTCGAGGGGGAGATTCAAAAAGGTCGAAAGGCGATCGAGCCTGTTGGAAATTCAAAGCCGGATTGGGAGATCTTTTCTCTTCTCGAGAGGAAACTGGCGGGCAATCTTGCCGATCCAAGCCAATCGCAGAAACTTCAATACCTTACGGTTGATGAGATCTGGAGAGAGATTGTGACGACCTTGCCCGCGTCATGGCCAAAGATCTCAGATGAGGGGATTTTGGAGAAGATGGCTTCGCACATTGGCGATGGTTCGAGAAGCTATGTTCTTCCGAACCCGCCCGAAGATAAAGAGGAAGGCGTTTTTGATCTTTTCATGGGGCAGGTTATTTTTCACGCCGGCAGGATGTCAACCTATGCCCCGGGACTGACAACGCTTCTCGAAAAAGAGATCGTCCTGATCCACCCCGATGATGCCGAATCTCTTGATCTTCAAGAGGGCGAAGAGATTGAATTAAAGGTGAGTGGAAGTGACCCCGGTGTCATGGTTCCTGTCAAGTTCAGCAAGAAGTTGTCCGAGGGGAGCCTCTTGTTCCCCGAACATTTTGGGATGGAGATGAAGGCCTTACTTCCCTTAACAGTCGATCCAACGACTGGGGTTCCTTATGGAGATCGGGGGAGGGTGATCCTTTCAAAAGTATCGGTGTCGGTTCAGTAAAGGAATAGGATGGAACTTGTAATAACGCTACTGGTTGTGTTGGCTCAGATTGCCGCGGTGATGGGCGTCGTCCTGGGGCATGTTGCCTACCTGACCTACCTGGAAAGGAAGATCCTGGGTGATATGCAGGATCGGCTGGGACCGATGGAAGTCGGTCCACATGGGCTGCTTCAGCCGCTTGCAGATGGATTGAAGCTCTTCTTTAAGGAAGACATCATTCCCACCGGAGCGAATAAGATTATCTTTTCAGCGGCGCCGATTCTTTCCCTGGTCCCTGCCCTCATCGGTTTTGCGGTGGTGCCGTTTGGTAGAGACAGTCTTGTGATCGGAGATATTGAAATTACTCCTTATATCACGGATATCAATGTCGGGGTCCTTTACATCCTGGCCTTTTCCTCTTTGGGGGCCTACGGTGTTTTATTGGGGGGTTGGGCCTCGAACAGTAAGTATTCTCTTCTGGGAGGGCTGCGCTCGGCGGCGCAGGTGATCAGCTATGAGTTGCCGCTTGGCTTGTCTCTTGTGGGGCCGATCCTGCTCTCAGGCTCCCTCTCTATGGTCACCATGACGGAGGCGCAGGGCGGCGGGTTTTGGCACTGGTATGTCATCACCCAACCCGTTGCGTTTGGAATCTATATGATTTGTGCCATTGCAGAGACGAACCGCCTCCCCTTTGATTTGCCGGAGGCGGAGAGCGAGTTGGTCGCCGGTTTTATGACTGAATATTCCGGGATGCGGTTTTCTTTCTTCTTCCTGGCGGAATATGCCAATATGATCCTGGTTTCCTGTATCGCAGTAGCGGTCTTCCTCGGAGGATGGCAGGCCCCATTCTCGTTTCTGGAGTTTATTCCCCCGATTGTCTGGTTTCTGGTGAAGCTCTATGCCCTGCTTTTTTTCTATATCTGGCTCCGAGCGACGGTCCCGCGTTTGCGCTTTGATCAGTTGATGGCTTTTGGATGGAAGGTGATGCTGCCCCTTTCATTGGTCAATGTCTTGCTGACGGCAGTGGTGAAATATTTCTTGAATCAAATGTAAGAGGTCTTTGATGCGAAGCGGCATGAATTTGATCAAGACGGTCTTCTTTTCGGAAATCCTGAATGGACTGCGTCTGACCTTTAAACATTTTCTGGCCCAAAAGGTTATCACGGAACAATATCCGCGTGTAAAGCGTGAGCTCCCGGATGGCTACCGCGGCATTATTGTTCAGCTTCGGTACGATGATAATAGTGAGATATGTGTCGGATGTGCGCTCTGTGAGGCCGCCTGTCCTTCCCACTGTATCACGGTGATCAGTGCGGAACGGGAAGATATGCCCCAGAAGCGTTATGCCAAAGAATACATCCTGGATGTGACAAAGTGTGTTTTCTGCGGGTTCTGCGTACAGGCCTGTCCGGTGGATGCCCTGGCCTCAAGTAAAGAGTATGAGATGGCAACGACGGATAAGCGGGAATTGATCATGGACAAAGAAGCGATGTTGAAATTGGGTGATCAATACTTTCCAGTTAAAAAGAAACGCCCCAAATATTCACAAGATCGTTTCGACTTTTTCGAAAAGATGAAGCAGACAGAATTTCCCACAGCAAAAAAAAGGACGGCATCATGACGGCTCAGCTTCTTTTCTTCTATTTCGCCGGGATGACGGTGGCAGGTGCCATTGTCGCGGTTGCGGCCCCCAACTTGGTTTACAGCGCCCTTGCCCTCCTCCTGACATTTATCCATATCGCGGGAATCTATGTCCTTTTGAATGCGGAGTTCATTGCGGCGGTTCAGATTATTGTTTATGCCGGTGCGATCCTCGTCCTCTATCTTTTTGTCTTAATGCTTTTCAATCCTGAGCAGGAGAAACTTTACCTGCACAAGCAATACCCTGTCGGTATATTTCTGGGGGTCGTGGTTTTGTTTCTGATGATTCTTGCCGCTTTTAAAACCGAAATCCTTGGGCAGAAAGGAAGCTTTACGGTCGAAGCGGTTCGATCCTTGGGCCATACCGATGCGATTGGCCGGGTTCTGTATGCAGAATATATTTTCCCCTTTGAGATCGCGTCTCTTATTTTATTGGTGGCCATGTTCGGAGCGATTCTCCTTGCGGGGCGCGGCCAACGCCCTCGAAAGAAAGGAGAGCCTTCGGATCATAGTGGAGGGGATACGCCGTCTGAGGAAAAACCAACGCGAACCGATGAAGTGATGGTAGGGAGATGATTCCAATAGAGTGGTTCATTACGCTTGGATTTTTTCTCTTTGCCATTGGTATTGCGGGAGTGCTCATTCGCCGGAATATCATCATGGTTCTTCTCTCGATCGAGTTGATCCTGAATTCTGCAAATATAACCTTTGTGGCATATTCGTATCAGCATCAGTCGGTGACGGGACAAATAATGGTCTTCTTTATCCTGACGATGGCCGCGGCGGAAGTCGCATTGGGGCTTGCACTGGTCATTGCACTCTATCGAGTTCGCTCCGTAATGAATGTTGATGAAATTAACCTTTTGAAGTGGTGAAAGCAGGGTAAGGGACTACATATGGAAATTGAATCATACCGCCCTCTTCTGGCGATGCTTGTTGCGTTAGTCGGGGCTGTTTTTATTGTCGTTAACCGGGACAAGCCGAATACCCGCGAGGCCTGGTCGATCGGGGCCGCCACGCTGATGTTTCTGATTGTCGTCTCGATGATTCCGGGGATTCTTGAAGGGAACACCTATAATTACACCCTCTTTGCCTTTCTCCCGGATGTCTCGATCGTCCTGAGGGTTGATGCGCTGGGGATTATCTTTGCGACGGTCGCTTCCTGTTTATGGCTGATTACGACCTTTTATTCCATCGGCTATATGCGCGCCCACGAGGAGACGAACCAAACACGTTACTATACCTGTTTTGCCATCACGCTTTCGATGACGATGGGGGTTGCTTTTGCGGGTAATCTGGTGACCCTCTACCTCTTCTATGAAATGCTGACCCTGATCACCTATCCCCTTGTTGCGCACAGTGGGACGGAGGATGCCTACAAGGGTGCGAACAAATATCTTTTCTACCTGCTTGGAACCTCGAAGGCCTTTCTTCTTTCCGCGATGCTGTTGACCTTTGCCGTCGCTGGAGATCTGGCCTTTAGTCCCAATGGGGTCTTCCCTCCCGGAACAAACAAGACCGTCATGGTCATTATCTACTTCCTCTTCTTGGCCGGAGTAGGCAAAGCCGCCATTATGCCCTTACATGCATGGCTTCCGGCGGCGATGGTGGCGCCGACACCGGTCAGCGCGCTGCTTCACGCCGTTGCGGTTGTGAATACTGGGGTTTTTTCCGTCCTCCGGATTATGTTTCACGTCTTCGGTGTGGAGTTGATGAAGGAATTGAACCTTGGGATCGCCACGGCCGTCCTGGCGTGTTTTACCATCGTCACGGCTTCAATGTACGCGATGACACGAGACAATCTGAAGAAACGGCTTGCCTACTCGACCGTGAGCCAACTCTCCTATATTATCCTGGGTGGCGCGTTGCTTACTTCGTCTGGGATGACCGGGGGGGTCATCCACATCGCCAACCACGCCTTTTCAAAGATTACACTTTTCTACGCCGCCGGGTCGATCTTTGTCGCCTCCCATAAAACGGATATCTCCCAGATGAATGGAATTGGCCGCCAGATGCCCTGGACGATGACTGCCTTCGCGATCGCGACCCTGAGCATGATCGGAATCCCTCCCTCGGCCGGATTCATTAGTAAGTGGTTCCTGGCGGTCGGAACGATTGAAGCGGATCAACTTTCGATCCTCATCGTTCTATTCGCCAGTTCGATCTTAAACGCGATCTATTTCGTCCCGATCGTTTACAATGCCTTTTTCAAAGCGCCGGATGTTGTTGCGGGAGACAAGGACGGTCACGGAGAAGTGCATGAGGTCAAGGAAGTGTCTATTTTTGTGGTGGCGCCGCTGATGGTGACCGCCATTATTTCAGTGATCCTGGGGATTTTCCCCGATATTTTCCTAAGTCTTGTGAGGCAGGTGGTCGGATGAGCGGACATTCTCCAGATGAAGCACTGATACTGAATAAAAAACAGATGAAGGGTTGTTTTATCTTCGGGGGGGTCCTGGTGGTCATCGACCTTCTGCTCTACGTCTTTCACTTGAAACATCATGCAACGTTTTTCTGGGATCATATCCCCGGGTTTTCAGCTATTTTTGGTTTCATAGCCTGTGTCGGGTTGATCTTTTTCTCTAAAGGGATCGGGCATGCCTTCCTGATGAAGGACGAGGATTTTTACGATGATTGACGTTTACAATGATTAGTTGGATACACCCGGCGCTGTTTTTCTTCATCGCCGCAGGGGCGCTTCCACTGGTCAAGGGAAAGGCCAAGCAGATTGTTTTGTTCGGCGCGCCCGTCCTGGCCCTGCTCTGCCTGGTGCTCTTCCCGGAAGGCAACTACGGGGTCATGAACGTCGGGGGCTATGAACTCATCCTCGGACGCGTGGACAAGATGGCCCTGCTCTTCGGCTATATCTTCTGTATTATGGCCGGCATCGGCATGGTCTACGCCCTCCATGTCCGTCAGGAGGGCGAGCATATCGCCGCCTACCTCTACATCGGCAGCGCCCTCGGCGCCATCCTCGCCGGAGACCTGATCACTCTCTTTGTCTTCTGGGAGATCATGGCCTTCGCCTCCGTCTTTTTGATCTGGTACGGCGGAAAAAAAGCAGGCGCTCCCGGCTACCGCTACCTTCTGATGCACATCTTCGGCGGACTCTGTCTCCTGGGCGGAATCGTGGTCCATGTCATCCAGAGCGGCAGCATCGCCTTCGACGCCCTCCCGCACAACACCCTGGGCGGGGTCCTCATCATGATCGGCTTTCTTATCAATGCCGGCGCGCCGCCGCTGCATGCCTGGCTCCCCGACGCCTATCCGGAATCCACCATCACCGGGATTATCTTTCTGGGCACCTATACGACAAAGACCGCCCTCTATGCCTTGGCCCGCTCCTTTCCCGGTGCGGAGGTTTTGATCTTCATCGGTCTGGTCATGGCCATCTGGGGCGTCTGCTACGCCATCATGTCGAACAACCTAAGAAGACTGCTGTCCTATCACATCATCAGCCAGATGGGCTACATGGTAGTGGCCGTGGGCATCGGCACCGAGATGGCCATCAATGCCGCTGTGGCCCTGGCCTTTACCAATATCCTCTACAAGGGACTTCTTTTAATGGGGGCCGGTGCCCTGATCTACGGCGCGGGCCAGAAGGGCTTAAGCCGGATGGGCGGCCTCGCGAAAAGCATGCCAATCACCTTCGGCCTCTTCCTGATCGGAGGCTTCTCCATCTCAGGCCTGCCCTTCCTTAACGGCTTTATCAGCAAGTCCATGGTCATCTCCAGTGCCATCGCAGAGAAAATGCCCATCGTCACCCTGCTCTTGACCATGGTGGCCGCCGGAACCTTTCTCTCGACCACCCTCAAGCCCTGCTACTTTGCCTTCCTGGCCCCGGATAAAGGACTCAAGGCCCAGGAGCCTCCCCGGCACATGCTCTGGGCCATGGGTGTGGTGGCCGCACTCTGTTTTATCACCGGAAGCTTTCCAGGCCTGCTCTACGGGCTTCTGCCGCATCCGGTGGAGTATCATCCCTACACCCTGGAGCATATCGCCGGATCCCTCCAGGGCCTCTTCTTTGCCGCCCTGGCCTTTATCTTCCTCCTTTGGAGACTTCACCCAGAGGACGGAACAACGATCGATGTCGATATCGCCTACCGGAGAGGCGTCCCCGGCTTTATGTGGTTCGCGGAGAAACCCCTCGCACGCTATGAAGAGTTTATTACTGAGGTGTATAAACGTCTGATCATTCAATCAACCATCCGCTGGGTTGCCCTTTGCCGTAAGTTTGACACCCGAATTATCGATGGGATTGTCAATGCCGTCGGACGGGTCGTCTTCTTTGGAGGGTGGCTTTCTTCTACGATCGAAAAGTACGTGGTCTACGGAGCGCTCAACCTATTGGGATACGCAAATCATGTGGCCGCCCGGATTCTCAAGCGTCTCCAGACCGGTACGGTCAATCACTATGCCATGATGATTGTCATCGGCATTTTTGTATTGGTGAATCTCTACCTGGTTCTGAAAAGCCAGATCCCGTCACTGCTGGTCTTGAAATGAGGGGTCTATGCTGGGAACATTAAACCAGGTTTTTGCTTCGGATCAGATTGGCTTTCCAATCTTGAGCCTCATGATCTTTCTTCCCCTGATCGGGGCCGTTTTGATCTGGAGACTCCCTGATAAAAAAGTGATGAAGCAAGTTGTCCTCGGTACCGTTTCGGCCAACTTCCTCCTCTCTCTCCTCCTCCTGTCGTTCTTTGAACCCGGGGTAGCCGACATGCAGTTTGTCGAAAAACTCCCCTGGATCGTCCCGATGGGGGTCAATTACCACGTCGGGGTAGATGGGATCAGCCTCTGGCTGCTCCTCTTGAGTACTTTTTTGCCGGTCCTAACCGTCCTTTTTTCCTGGAAAATGGACCACGACCATCTTCGGGAATATCTCCTCTGTCTTTTGGGACTGGAGTTTACCCTGATCGGGGTCTTTGTGGCGATTGACCTCATCCTCTTCTTCCTCTTCTGGGAAGTCATGCTGATCCCAATGTATTTCCTCATCAAGATCTGGGGGGGGACCAACCGGGACTACGCTTCGCTGAAATTCGTTCTCTATACCCTGGTAGGAAGTGTCCTGATGCTGGTGGGTTTTGCCATTCTCGCCCTGAACTACCATGATTTTGCCGTAGCACAGAACCTCCCGCTGAACTATTCGTTCAGCCTGATCGATCTTCTGAAGGCACCCGTTCCTCCCGAGCAGCAAATCCTGGTCTTCATCCTTCTTTTCTTTGGTTTTGCCTTCAAGGTTCCGATGGTTCCCTTTCATACCTGGCTTCCCGACGCCCATGTGGAGGCCCCCACAACCGGAAGCGTAATGCTGGCGGGCCTCCTTCTGAAGATGGGGACTTACGGATTTGTCCGTTTTTCTCTTCCGCTCCTCCCCGATGCCTCACGGACCTTTGTGCCGCTCATCTCTGTCCTGGCGGTCATTGGAATTGTTTATGGAGCCTGGCTCGCGCTCGCGCAGGACGACATCAAGAAATTGATCGCCTACTCTTCCATCAGTCATCTTGGTTTTGTCATGCTCGGGATTTTCACGCTCAACCATCTCGGGATTCAGGGCGGCATGATCCAGATGATCAATCATGGAATCTCAACGGCAGGACTCTTCTTCATCGTCGGCTTTCTCTACGAGAGACGACACACCCGTTTGATCTCCGAATATGGCGGTCTGGCCAAGCAGGTTCCCATCCTGGCAGCCTTCTATTTCATCATCAGTCTCTCCTCAATGGGAATGCCAGGAACAAACGGTTTTGTCGGTGAATTTCTAATATTATCAGGGGCCTTTCGCGCTGACTGGCGCTATGCCGCGGTGGCCATCGGGGGGGTGGTCCTTGGAGCAGGGTACCTTATCTGGCTGTACCAGCGCCTCATGTACGGACCGCTTGACAACCCGAAAAATAAAGTATTACTTGACCTGGACCGAAGAGAAGTGGCAATCTGCATCGCCCTGTGCGGGGTCATCTTCTGGACCGGACTCTTCCCGGGACCCTTCCTCAAGAGAATGGAGGGTTCCATCGCGTTCTTAACAAGCCGGACGGAATTGGCCTCCATCGCAGAAAATCAAAAAATCCCCCGGTTCAGCATAGGTCCCCCCGCTTCGAAGTGGAAGCAGGAAGTCGTACAGGCAAGGCCTGTTTCACTAAAGGAGAACACTCCGTGAGCACCCATCTCTTGTCCATCATTCTATTCTCACTCTTTGGGGGCGCCATCCTTCTTATTTTTATCCCGAACTCGAAACCCCTCCTGGTCCGTGCTGTGGCGGCCGGCTCGGCGTTTATTTCGATGATGGCCTCGTTTTATCTCCTTTATACCTTTGACTATAAAAAAGGGGGCTTTCAATTCATTGAGAAGTATGTCTGGGCCCCGGATATCGGGATCTCCTTCCATTTGGGCGTCGACGGCATCGCGGTCCCCCTCGTCCTCGCATCGTGTATCCTCATGTTTGCCGGAATCTTTGTCTCATGGCACATCAAAGACCGGACAAAAGAGTTTTATATCTTTCTCCTGATCCTGACCTCTGCCACCGTCGGGGTCTATGTCTCGCTCGACCTTTTCTTCCTTTTCTTCTTCTATGAAATGTCGGTCATCCCGATGTATCTCCTGATCGGCGTCTGGGGAAGCCATACAAAGGGCTATCTTGAATCAAAGAACCCCCTGAAGGACACGCCGCGCTTCTTCTTTAATTTCACATCGAACAGCAAGGAATATGCGGCAATGAAACTCGTCCTCTTCCTCTCTGCGGGAGCGGTACTGGCGCTGCTTGGCATTCTCCTGATCTACAGCAATTCAGGCCTCTACACCTTCGACCTGATCGAACTCTCTCAGGTTCCGGAGGGGCAATATGGAAAGGCCCTTGTGACAGCAATCTGGTTCATGATCTTCTTCGGCTTTGCCTCTATTGCCCCCCTCTGGCCCATGCACTCCTGGTCACCGGTCGGCCATGCCTCCGCGCCGGCCGCCACGAGTATGCTGCATGCCGGCGTCCTGATGAAATTGGGTCATTTCTCAATCATTCGGGTCGCCTTTTTTCTCTTTCCAGAGGCCACTCAGGAGTGGATGCCGGTCGCGGCCTACCTTTGCATCGGAAGCATCGTCTACGGCGGCCTGGTCGCCCTCTTCCAGAGGGATACCAAGTATGTGATCGGTTATTCCTCATCCAGCCATATGGGCTATATCTTCCTCGGCATGGCCGCCTTAAATGTCATCAGTCTGACCGGGGCGATTCTTTACATGTTTGCCCATGCCTTAGCAACCGGGCTTCTTTTCGCGATGGCCGGCTGGGTCTACGACCAGACGCATACCCGGGATATTCCCTCTCTGGGGGGACTCTCTAAAAGAATGCCCTTCATTACAGGGGTCTTTATCGTGGCCGTCGTTGCTTCTTTCGGCCTTCCCCTGACCGTCAACTTTGTGGGTGAATTGATGATTGTCGTCGGAAGCTGGCGCATGTACCCCAAGATCACCATATTGGCCGTCCTCGGCATCTGTCTCACGCTCTGCTACCTCTTCCGGATGATGCGCGGCGTCTTTTTTGGAGATCTCAAATCGGAGTTTTCAGGCGCCATGGACGCAACGCTTTGGCATGACCGCCTTCCCCTGATTTTAATGCTGACATGCTCCATCTACTACGGCCTCTTTCCCTCTCACTTCATCAATGTGATCCAGTCCGGCGTCATTCCCTTATTGGAGCGCATGCACAAAGTCACCCCCTTACTGACACAGGCAGGAGGTTTCTGATGGCCGCTCCGCTGAACCTTGCTGATATCGATCTCTCGCTGATGGCTCCCGAACTCTGGATGACCCTCCTGGTTTGTCTTGTTATTTCAATCGACTTCCTCTTTCCAAAGGTTGGCAAGGACCGACTCGCTTATCTCTCCCTGGCCGGATGCGGCCTTATTGGTCTTCAACTGATCGGGTACTTCGCCTCTGGAAAATCCGGAACCCTCTTTGGCGAAATGTTTATCCTGGATCCCCTGGCCCTCTTCTTCAAAATCTTCGTTTTGATCACGGCCATGCTGATCATCCTTTCGTCGATTGATTACATCAACAAGGCCAAGTACTTTAGGGGCGAGTATTACTTCCTCATTCTTTTTTCTGTTCTTGGAATGATGTTCATGGCCTCGGCCAACGATTTCCTCTCACTCTATCTCTCCCTGGAGTTTTCGACCTTCGGATTTTATGTTCTTGTGAACTACCTAAGAGATGATGAAAAATCAAGTGAAGCCGGAATCAAGTTCTTTATCCTGGGGGTCCTGACATCCTCCATTATCATCTACGGGATCAGCCTGGTCTACGGAGCAACAGGCACCATCCGGTTTGCTGAGCTGATAAATATCACGCCCTCCCTGGGGGCCATCATCGGATTGCTGTTTATCTTCGTCGGGCTCGGGTACAAGATCGGCGCTGTTCCCTTCCACGCATGGATCCCGGACGTGTATCAAGGTGCTCCGACACCCGTGACCTCCTTCCTTTCCATTGCCCCAAAGGGGGCCGCTTTTGCGGTCACCTTACGGGTCATTCTCTCGACCTTTTCAGGGATGCGAAGCGACTGGGTCTGGTTCATGGTGGGTCTGGCCATCCTCTCGATGACCTATGGAAACATCGTGGCCATCGCACAGAAGAATATGAAGCGGCTGCTCGCCTATTCGGGGATCGCCCAGATCGGGAATATACTGATCGGCCTGGCCGCCGGAACGAAGATGGGCGGGGATTCCATTCTCTTCTATCTCCTGGCCTATCTTTTTGCCAACATCGGGGCCTTTGCCGTTGTGATCGCCTTCTCCAACCTCACGGACAAGGATGATATCGACGATCTGGCCGGACTGAACCGGCGCTCTCCCTTTCTCGCATTTTCGCTCCTGGTCTTCCTTCTCTCACTTGCAGGGGTTCCTCCCCTTGGAGGATTTATTGCCAAGCTTTATATCTTTGCGGCCGCCATCAATCAAAACCTGATCTTACTCGTCATCGTCGGTCTGATTAATATCGTCATTTCAATGTACTATTATCTCGTAGTCGTCAAGAAGATCTACATTGCCGAACCGACAGATACATCGGCGATCCCCATTCCCCTTCCCCTTCGGACCGTGGTCTGCATTTCACTGATCGGCGTCTTTGCCCTGGGTGTTTTCCCAAAGACCTTCATGGATTGGTCCATGGCCGCCACAGAGATATTCTCCAATCTGGCACTAAAGTAAAACGTAACGATTCATCTCACCTATCTTTGGCTCCATTGCTGCGTTTCTGTGGTACTCGAATCCTCACGCATTAAAGTATACGCTCCGGTTCTGCGCTCCTCGTGCCTTACCCTGAAGCCAAATCTAGGCAACCTGAAACATCACGTAAAACAAGGATTAGGATTAGGTTTTGAAGTAGGCTCTTCGTTTGTAGAGATATCCCAACACAATAACACTGCCGATGAGTAGTATGGTTCGAATACGGTGCGGAGGAG
The DNA here is from genome assembly GCA_012960925.1 of Candidatus Manganitrophaceae bacterium. Taxonomy (NCBI): domain Bacteria; kingdom Pseudomonadati; phylum Nitrospirota; class Nitrospiria; order Candidatus Troglogloeales; family Candidatus Manganitrophaceae; species Candidatus Manganitrophaceae bacterium. The sequence goes on along the minus strand of DUAG01000011.1, from coordinate 78,996 downwards.
GCATGCGGAAGTAGTTGATGAGGGGACTGATAATGCCGTATGCGGCAAATGCGATGAAAAGGTAGTAGGCCCATCGCCGACAGCGAATCACACCGTAGCCGACGACAAAATGAAGGAGGGGGAAAAGAAAGATAACCATCCGACCGACCGTTCCCCCAAACTTCATCCCCATGATCGGAAGTTCATATTCCGGATGGTCAAGAATGATTTTGACATCATAAAACCCGGAAACAATCATGACAATACCCAAGATGATGATATCGCGTGGAACCTTTCGCGAGGGACGAACGGCTATTTGAGAAAGTTGCTCCGACATCACGGGTTCCTATCCGAACTTCAGAAGGGATGAAGCCTGCCTATTCCGGGCAAGTCTGATTGAAAATATTGACTGTGTCAAGTTCTTTTACACAGGTTCCAGAATAGACGTTTTAACTTGACATAACAGGTAGCATCCCATACTATTTCCGTACTTTTCGACCTGATTAAAGGAGATCTTCTGTGGAGGGAATGGATTGTGTCTGGTCCACATACAAGAAATCGTTAGACGAGGTTGAAGGACAGATCCTGAAGGGACTGGACTCTAAAATCGACCTTGTCAACGATATCGCCACCTATATCCTTAACAGCGGCGGCAAACGAATCCGACCTCTTTTTCTGATGATTTCTTCGGAACTCGCAGGCAGTTCCGAAGATAAAGAACAGCTTCTTGTTGGCGCGGGCCTGATTGAATATATTCATACGGCCACGCTCCTTCATGACGATGTCCTGGATAATGCGGAGGTACGTCGCGGGAATGCAACTGCGCGCGTAAAGTGGGGGAACCAACCCAGTATTCTTGTCGGTGATTACCTCTATACCCTCGCTGTTTGTCAGGCCGTGACAATGGAAAACCATGAGATCAACCTAGTGCTCTCCAAAACCTGCCGTAGCATGACTGAGGGGGAAACGCTCCAGTTTTATCACAGCAAGGACTTCAATCTCTCAGAGGAGACCTACTTCAAGATTGTCGAATATAAAACGGCGTCACTCATTTCAGCCAGTTGCCGTATCGGAACAATTATTGCGAAGGGATCCGAAGAAACAAAAGAGGCCCTCTCGTCCTATGGACGTCACATCGGTATAGCTTTTCAGGTGGCCGATGATACGCTGGACTACATCGCCGATGGAAAGCGCCTGGGAAAATCCCTCGGCGAAGACCTCTCGGGCGGGAAAATTACTCTCCCCCTTATTCATCTGCTCCAACACTGCAAGGAAGAAGAGAAAAAAGAACTTGAACACCTGATCGGAGAGGCCACGATACAGAAAGAGGAACTGAAGTATGTGACTGATCTCATGCGACACTATGGGTCAATCGATTATTCAATCAACAAGGCCAAAGATTTTGTCAACCTGGCAAAAGAAGCTCTCTCTTCTTTTAAGGATTCAACCCATCGCCAATCCCTCGTCACGATGGCCGATTATGTCATTGAAAGGGATCACTGACCTTTCCACTGGCATCACTCGTTTTACAATCAAAATAGGACGGCCTTCTCCGCCCACATCCGAGAATGGGAGGAAAGATTAAAACCGCTGATTCTCCGCGATCGTCCACGCCCTGTCGACCCTTGCTTCTTACAAAGGTCTTGTTCATCATTAACCCCGCAGCCGGGTCTTCACAAAAAAGAAATAAAATTAAAGGAATACTCGATCATCTTAAGCGATTCTCTGGATATCTTGATGTTTTCTATACAAATTCGTCCCTTGATGCAACACGCCTGGTGAATAAAAAAAGAGGTGAAGGCTGGAGCCTTCTTCTGTGTGCCGGAGGGGATGGCACGATAAATGAGGTCGTCAATGGCTTGCTGGCGGAGGAAAACGGTCCCCTACCGGAGACCCTTCCACCGATCGGAATTATTCCGACAGGGACCGGAAATGGTCTGGTCCGAGAAATCGGACTTCCACTGGATCCAATGCGCGCGTATCAGACGATCTTAGAGGGAAAACCCCAAGCGATCTTTCCCGCCAAAGTGAACCAACGCTACTTCATCTTAATGGCGGGGGCCGGATTCGATGCCTTTGTCACCGACTGGGTCGAGAGCAGGACAGGGTTTTTCAGAAAAATCCCGAAGTTATTGACCTACTTTCTCTTCGGATTTGCAGCTATATTCAAATACACCTATCCATCGCTTCGCTTTGAGGTAGACGGCAAGCCCTATACCGGATCAACGGGCATCGTGACTAAGGCAAGCTGTGTCGTCGGCCCTTATGTCTTTTCCCCGAAATCGGATCTTCTGTCCCCCACCCTGACACTTTGCCTCTTTAAGTCCCGCGGGTTCATGAACCACCTCCTCCTCACAGCCCGATTTATTTTAAGCGGACGGTGCGGGGAAGGCATTGATTATATTCAGGGAAAAGAGATCACGATTCAGGAAGGAGAGGTGCGGGTTCAGGCCGATGGAGAAGGAATTGGAAAACTACCCGCCCGATTTTATCTTTCCCATCGAAGCATCCGCCTGATCTATCCCCATAAGTCGTCATGAGCATACTCCAATACAGGCCAACTCTGGCCCTCCCCTTCCGCTTTTGATATTTTCTCCACATACTCACAAGTGTTTATATTATACTGAACCGGATAGGGCCTTGTATAAGCGATTTCCAGCCACCTTGAACACATCTGTTTTATATCAATGAAGAATCCTTAGAAAGAGAGACAACTATGGCAAGCAACAAAACATTTAATGATCTTGGACTTTCAGAAAAAGTACTGGACGCGATCAATAAAAAGGGCTTTGAAGAACCCACTACGATTCAAGCCATGACCATCCCCGTCATGCTGCGTGATGATACCAATATCATTGCCCAGGCCCAGACCGGTACAGGCAAAACAGCGGCTTTTGGCCTGCCCCTAATAGAAATGATACAAACCTCTTCCAAAACGGTGCAGGCGCTCATCCTCGTGCCCACACGAGAGCTTGCCATTCAGGTTGCGGAAGAGATCAATTCACTCAAAGGGAAAAAGGATATCAAAATTGTTCCGATCTATGGAGGGCAAGCCATTGATCAGCAATTACGCCGACTAAAAAAAGGGGTGCATATTGTTGTTGGATCTCCGGGCCGGGTGATTGATCATCTGAACAGAAGGACACTCAAGCTTGGAAAAATTGAGCACCTCATCCTGGACGAGGCAGACGAAATGCTTAACATGGGCTTTATCGAAGATATCGAAGAAATCATGAAGCATACCAATCCCGACAAAAGAACACTCTTGTTTTCTGCGACCATACCGGGACGGATCAAAACTCTCGCACGAAAATACATGGACGGGTATGAGTTGCTCACCGCGAAAAAAGAACCACTGACCAGCAACCTGACGGAGCAAATATATTTTGAGGTCAAACACGCAGACCGCTTTGAGGCCCTCTGCAGAATTATCGATATCGAAGATGATTTTTACGCGATTATTTTTTGCAGAACAAAGATCGACGTGGATACAGTGGTCAATCAGCTCATAGACAGAGGCTATGACGCAGAAGCTCTTCACGGGGATCTTTCTCAAGCGCAAAGAGAAAGGACCCTGCTTAAGTTTAGGAAGCAGAAAATAAATATTCTTGTCGCCACTGATGTTGCGGCACGCGGCATTGATGTCAACAACCTCACCCACGTGATCAACTATGCCCTGCCCCAAGATCCGGATGCCTATGTCCATCGAATCGGCCGTACGGGAAGGGCCGGAAATCAGGGCACCGCGATTACCTTTATTACGCCGAGTGAGTACAAGCGACTGATGGTCATACAGCGTGTTGCCAAAACGGATATCAAGAAATCAAGAGTGCCAAAGGTGGAAGATATAATATCTGCCAAGAAGAAAAAGATCACCGATGATCTGACGGCAACCCTTGAAGGTGAGATTGATCCTAAATATTATAACTGGGCCAAAAAACTACTCGTAGACCATCATCCCACAGAAATTCTGGCGGCACTCCTGAATTATTCTTTCGAGGAAGAACTTAATCCTGATGTGTATGGAGAAATTAAAGAAGTCGGATCAAGAGGGAGACAACTTGATCAAGAAGGGAAGACGAGACTTTTTGTCGCCCTGGGAAAAAAAGACAAGATGACTGCCAGAAAACTTGTGGAGATTATTTCAAGCAGGGTCTCGATTAAATCTAACCTTATCAGTGATATCCAGGTCATGGACAAGTTCTCTTTTATCACTGTTCCTTTCGAAAAAGCAGAAAAAATCGTCCGCAGCTTTAAAGAAAAGGACCGGAAACCCCTGGTCAGCCATTTTAAGAAAACAAAGCCTCGGTGATGAGTGCAACGAAGCATTCCTGGCACTCCATAGGAAATAAAGATTGAAGTAGATGAATGTCATGCCGGACTTGATCCGGCATCCAGGGAACTTTGCCATTTTCCCGGCCTTGCTCAAAAGACATGCATTCCGGCATGCGCCGGAATGACATTTAAGCGCTTTTAAACTCCTCAGGGGTCATCGCCTTGATGATGAATCCATGGATATCCTCCTTCATTTCCTCTTTTAAGATATCGAAGACCATTCGGTTTCGATTAACAAGTGACACACCTTCAAATTTTTTTGAAGCGACACGAAGGATATAATACCCCCCCCCGGTGGCGGCAGCATGCCCGGCATGTTTCCAGCTCTCATCGATGACCTCCACATAAACGGCCTCCAGAGATTCCTTCATCTTTCTTTCTATTATTTCTTTTGTTTTCAAAGACCTATCATTCATATTTACCTTTATCCTCTCTTTTACATTTATTTACTTTCCAAACTATATTTTGACTGTCGCGCAATGGCTGACCTCCTCGATAATCTCCGGAGGCGGCGGCGGTATGCGGAAAACCTTCTCCAGATCCGGCCCTTCCACAAAGTGGACCACCACACCCTCCTTCTTTATCCCCAGCACGAGGGATTGAAACAGGTCGAAGCCTTTCGTTCCGCCGAGAAAATAGGGGTTGGGTCCGTCATTGATCTTATCGATTTTCCCTTCACTCGACCCTGCGATTGTCTTGATCCAGGCACTCTGAATTTTGATCGGGGTCACATCCGAAAGGTCGATCTTGTGAATATGCCCTGCTGAAACTTTAATCAAGGTAAAGTAGCGGCCCTCATCTTCGACTTCTACGGCCTTCTCTTCCACCAGGGAGAGGTTCATGACGATCACGATACGGTTTTGGGTAATCCCCGTAAAATGAATCACGCAGGTGGTCCTTTCCTCCTTCGAGACCACCTCCGCCTCCCAATCATAGAATTGCACACTCTCGACAGGGACAGAGGGTTCAGCCAACAACGACACAAACACGGCCAAGGATAACAGTCTCACAACAACCTTTCGCGATGATAGGGACACAGGACAAGACAAATGTAGCAGGATCGACCGGACCTTTACAATGAATGAGGTGGTACCGTCTCACTCATCCAAAGTAATATTACTCCCATTCTATCGTGCTGGGGGGTTTAGAGGAGATATCGTAGACAACGCGGTTGATGCCTTTGACTTCGTTCATAATCCGACTGGAAATAAGCTTCAGGACATCGTGTGGAAATTCAAACCAGTCGGCCGTCATACCATCCTGACTGGTCACGGCCCTAAGGCCAATGGCGTCTTCATAGGTGCGCTCATCTCCCATCACACCCACACTCTGAATCGGGAGATACACGGCGAAGGCCTGCCAGATCGACCGGTAGAGGCCCGTAGATCGAATCTCTTCCTCAAAGATGGCGTCTGCTTCCCGGAGGCGGTCCAGTCTCTCCTTTGTGATTTTCCCCAGGATACGAACCGCGAGGCCGGGACCGGGAAAGGGATGACGATAAAGAAGCGGCTCCGGAATATCCAGCTTAAGCCCCAGCCTACGGACTTCATCCTTGAAGAGGGTCCTGAGGGGCTCGACCGTTTTGAGGCGCATCCGTTTCGGCAGGCCGCCGACGTTATGATGTGTCTTGATCGTGGCAGAGGGTCCTTTGAGAGAGACGCTCTCGATCACATCAGGATAGAGGGTTCCCTGAACCAGAAAATCAACATCCCCAAAGTGCTTCGACTCCTCATTGAAGATTGAGATAAAGGTGCGGCCTATTATTTTTCGTTTCTTCTCCGGGTTAATAACAGAAGAAAGTTTCCTTAAAAATTGGTCTGATGCATCCACACATTTTAAGTTAAGCTTTAGGTTGTTTTTAAAGGTTGTTTTAACAGATCTGGCCTCATTCTTCCTCAAAAGTCCATTGTCCACGAAAATACATTTCAGGCGTTTTCCGATCACCCGTTGAACAAGGACCGCCGCGACGCTTGAATCCACCCCGCCGCTCAGTCCGCAAATGGCCTTTCCGCTACCGATCTGCCGACTGATCTCTTCTTCGGCCTCATGGATAAACGATCCCATGTCCCAAGTTGGTTTACACCCGCAGATTTTGTATATAAAGTTTTGGAGGATTTTGACGCCATTCGGCGTATGCGCCACCTCGGGGTGAAATTGAATGGCATAAAAATTACGCCGCTTGTCCTCTATCACGGCGGCAGGAGAGTTGGCCGTTTGGGCAATGGCATGAAAGCCCGGCGGAAGGGTCTCAATCCGGTCTCCATGACTCATCCATACCAACATCCTACGTGGCAATCCCCGAAAAAGGAGGGAGCGCTCCATCAGGGACAATTCGGCACGCCCATATTCCCTTTTGCTGGAACGCGCAACCTTTCCCCCCACGAGATGGGTCATCAACTGCATCCCATAACAAATCCCCAGAACGGGTATAGAAAGATCAAAGATTCCGGCATCACATCGGGGGGCCTTCCTGCCATAGACGCTTGCCGGTCCTCCGGACAGGATCAGTCCTGTGGGTTGATGGGATTTTATTTCATCGAGTGAGAGATGGTAAGGAACAATTTCGGAATAAACGCGGCTTTCACGAACACGGCGGGCAATAAGTTGGGTATATTGGGACCCGAAATCAAGGATTAAGATCTTGTCGCTGGTTTTAGGGATTAAATTGATCCTCCCCTCTTATAGTTTGGGGCTTCTTTTGTGATAATCACATCATGGGGATGGCTCTCCAGTATGCCCGGAGAGGTAATCCGGATAAATTTCGCTTTCTTTTGAAGCACGGCGATCGTCTTCGTCCCGCAATAGCCCATCCCCGCCCTCAATCCACCAATGAGTTGGTAGACGACGCCGGATAAGGTTCCTTTGTAAGGTACGCGCCCCTCGATCCCCTCAGGAACAAGCTTTGATTCGGGTTCAAATTCCTGAAAGTAACGGTCTTTTCCTCCCCGTTCCATTGCCCCGATCGACCCCATCCCCCGATAAACCTTGTAACTTCTCCCCTGAAGCAGGACCGTCTCTCCAGGACTCTCTTCGGTCCCGGCAAAAAGCCCGCCGAGCATGACAGAATTGGCACCTGCCGCAATCGCCTTCACAATATCGCCCGAGAACTTGATCCCCCCATCCGCGATCACTGGAACTTTGTATGGCTTTGCCGCCTTTGCACACTCAGAGATCGCTGTGAGTTGAGGGACTCCGGCTCCGGCAATCACCCGCGTCGTACAGATCGATCCGGGACCCACCCCCACTTTGACCGCATCAACCCCGACCTTGATCAGATCAACCGTTGCCTCCGCGGTCGCCACGTTCCCCCCGACGATCTCCGCATCCGGATACAGCTTTCGAATCGACCGAATCGTATCCAGAACGGAGACAGAATGGCCATGGGCCGTGTCAACAACCACCAGATCCGCCCCGGCGCGTAAGAGGGCCGCAACCCGTTCTTTCGAGTCCCCTCCGATGCCGACTGCTCCGCCGACACGCAAGCGCCCCAAACTGTCTTTACTGGCATTGGGGAATTTAATCTTCTTTTCAATGTCCTTTATTGTAATTAAGCCTTTGAGCTCATAACGATCATTCACAACCAGAAGTTTTTCTATCCGGTTTTCATGGAGGGTCTTCCGGGCATCCTCCAATGTCGTCCCAACCGCGGCAGTAATCAAGTTTTTCCTGGTCATCACCTCAGAGACTTTCAGGTGCATTCTGGTCTCAAATCGAAGGTCCCGATTGGTCAAGATACCCACCAATTTCCCTTTTTTTGTCACGGGAATGCCTGAAATCCGATATTGGGCCATTAAATCAAGCGCGTCCTGTAAACGTTGGTCCGGAGAAATGGTAATGGGGTCGATAATCATACCGCTTTCCGACTTCTTCACGCGGTCTATCTCTACCGCTTGGGCCTCAACAGAAAGGGCCCGATGGATAATACCGATCCCGCCTTGACGCGCGAGGGCAATCGCCAACCGGGACTCGGTCACGGTGTCCATCGCGGAGCTGACTATAGGAATCTGTAACTTGATATGTCGGGTCAGTTTTGCGGTAAGATTGACATCCTTGGGCAATACAGAAGACCGTCCCGGCACGAGCAGAACATCATCAAATGTCAATCCTTCTTTGATTCTATCCGGAAGCATCACATATTCTTTCGTTACGAAAAAGGTTGGTATTTACTAGCATAAACGGAGGATTAAGGTCAAGGAAACAGTACGATTTGGGTTCTTCAATCAATGATTAAAAGATTCCCTGAGCAGATCCTGATGACTCCGGATGACAAGTCCTTGTAAAGAGGGCTCCCCCCCAAGAAAACTTTGGGAAGCATTTGATTCCGATTGCAACCAGATTCTCTCCGGCCTAATTTCATAGCGTAAAAGATCGTTCAGTAGATTCAGAGGAGCCGGAGCACCGGAATAGGAGGTCAGAAGGTAGAAATCAAACTTCGATTGATTTAATTCAAGAAGATCGAGCGACGTTTCGGCCAGTCCTTTCAGGGGATCCACCAGGATAAAATGAGGGACCGCAATACCAAATTGTATTTCCGACCGCACCGACTTGACCTCCGCCTGAAGATCTTTCAATAAACGGTTAATATAACGGCTTCGCCACCCGACCCAGTGCCAAAATTGTTGTCCTCGGGGAATTGAAGACATCTTGTCAGATATTTTACCTGGATTTCCAATCAATCGAAAGGGAGATGGCCTCTCCAGAAACAGATCCTGAAACTGATTGAGGGCAAGCGAGGTCCATCCCTCATCAATCCCATAGGCAATCCCTTCAACATATATACCATCAATTGGATATTGAGCAAGACGGCGATAAAGTTGAAGGAGAACCCTGTAAACGTCTTCGTTGAAAATATCAAGTTTATCCGTCGGCACTAAAATTCTTTTCTCTTTTTCATAGCGCAAGTCGTGCCACTGAGGCCTCTTTTCACTCACGGTGGAAATTTCACGGAGGCTTAATTTTACAATGACACGAAGACCCGTCAGATGCGCTGTTTCAATCCAATCTAAAAGAGATCTTTCCGCCTTCCTAAAATCTCCAGACAAGACAAACCGCCTTGAGGCCACACTGTATGTCACCGGCAGGATAATCGTATTCGCTCCCTTCTCTTTCAAGCGCTTGAGTTCCAAGCCAAAAAAATCCTGCATGCCCGGATCAATATAGATTGCAACGGTCTTTTTGTGGAGCGGGTCAAGACGAAAGAGAAAAGCCTGAGCCAGTTCTTCATGTGGGCTATTCGTGTAATTCTTCAAAAAAAATTCAAGTTCCCGGAGCGCTAGGGTGTTCTCTTCTGCACCAAGATAGGAATTGACCAGGAACCATTGTGCCTCTTCCAGGATCGCTTCGCCAGGGTATGCTTCAATGACATCCTGCAAAACCGGAATGGCTTCCTCATACCTCCCTTCCCGATAGGCATCGATTCCCTTGAGTAAATCATCCCATCCCCGGTCATCAAATCGACTGATCGAACGAATGCATCCGCTTAATAGCAACAGTAAAATAAGAGATGCAAGCATCTGTCTGATGTTCATTTGGATTTCTCTATCTTATCTGCCAGACTTTTTGCGGCGAGGAAGGAAGCGCCTCCCCCAACGGGGTTGGAAAAATCTGAAGGGAGGAGAAAAAGATTCTTTCCTTCTCTCGGTTGCAGATAGTTCAATATACCGTTTGATACCGACTTGGTATTTTGTCTTAAACGACGTTCAAGTTCAGACGAAAGAGACCTTCTCCCAACTAAACTGTCCGATTTCTGTAATGGAGCAGACCTCCCAATCTCTTTAATGCTCATTTTTGAAAAGGGAATCAACCAATGAAGGCGATCGAGAACTCTTTCTTTCACATGGTCAGAATGCGTTGAATCAATGTGACTTCCAGGTTGCATAATGGCCGTGACGGAGAGCCCCCGGAGACCTGAGGGGAAACCTTCTTCCTCTTGTGCGAGACTGAGGCGAACAATTAAGGCATCAAAAAAGCCCTTTGGAGGAGCCGACCCCCAAGTCATAATCAGGGTTTCCTTCATAGGGGAAGGAATAAGCTCCGCTTGAATGTGATAATAAAAATGAAGGACAGCGTCATTTTCAGATTGCGAGACGATGAATTTTCTGCCCCTCAGGAGAGACCCATCGTCAAGTCTTATCCCTTCGACAAGTCTTTTCCCCGCCATCTCAATATCCGATACTTTTTTGCGATGCAGGACTTCTCCTCCCCACTTTTCAATCAGCCTCTGGAGAAAGTGGATTACGGTTCGACATCCTCCAAGGACTCGGACGCCCCCCCTCTGAAGCCCTGAAATCAAGGTAATGAGTTCATAAGAAGAGATCTCAGCCAATTTTTTTCTATATGCAAAAAGGGCATGAAGATCCAGATATTCAAGAAAGGCCTTGTCAAAGGGATACGGCGCTAAAAAATAAAGCGCTGATTTCCTTTGATGACGACCCAAGGCGTTGGAAAAATCACGCCTCTGACCCCACTCATTCAAGCGGTCACCAAACCCTCGGAGCTCTAATTGGGAAAACCGACCAAGAAAGGGATAAAACAGCCGGTCAACATGTTCTACTTCTTCCAGGCAGGATTTGATATGCCGAATCTGCTTTCCAAACTCTCTTTTGAGTTCATCTGCATAATCTTCTTTTTTAGAGTAGACATTCAGGCGATGAGAAGACTGTACCACCTGTAAGGATGGATTAGATCTGTGATAAAAAAGACCGTCTCTCTTTAAATTTGGGATCGGAAGACCCAATTTAGAAAAAAATCCTTCCATGGCCCCTCCTCTTTCGAAACCAAAGTAGAGATAGGGACCCAGAGTGTAATAGAAAGTGGCATCCGGGACAGACGATTCCAACAGGTCTGTCGTATCGAGAAAACAGACGGACTGACCCTTTTTTGCCAAAAGAGCCGCGGTCGCAAGTGAAACCAGCGTACTCCCAATAAAAACAACATCGTAATATTTATTGCTGATCAGACTGGAGCGTACTGAAGGCGACCGTCCATGCCGGGTCTCACCTTGTGACATTCTATTTTTATCCTTCCGGATAAGGTTGTCCAGAATAAGTCTCTTTAGGAACCTCTGATTAAGTCTGGGTTAAATTTTTCAGGAGATAAAATGTTTCGATTCAAGGTGAAAATTGCAGAGGATGGTTCTCGCGAAGCCATAGCCTGCTATTTTCAAGATTTGCAACGCAGAAACGGGACATTTTTGCCCTGAAAAAATAATTCATGACTTATTCGGAGGTTCCTTTATTAAGGGCTAACTGACTGAAGAAATACGAGATCTCAAAGTCGGCAGTTTCTTTTGAGTCGGATCCGTGAACAATATTTTCTTCGATACTTCCAGCCAAATCGGCACGGATACTTCCAGCTTCAGCCTGCTTCGGATCGGTCGCTCCCATCAGGGAACGATTCTTTAAGATTGCCCCCTCCCCTTCCAGAACAAGAGCGACAAGGGGTCCTGAAGACATAAATGTTACCAGGCTGTCAAAAAATCCCCTCTCTCGATGAACGGCATAAAAACCTTCCGCTTCTTTTTTCGTCAGGGTTCTCATTTGAATCGCTATTACCTTGAGATGTGCCGCCTCAAATCGCCGAAGAACCTCACCAATTACATTCTTGGAAACCCCATCCGGCTTGATCATTGAAAGTGTTCGTTCAGTCATTACTCCTCCTTATTATCTTTAATAAGCGATAGGCCGCCCTCCACCCCCTGCCTTCCTCCCTTCGGGAACGGAATACAAACAGAAAGGATCAAGCGACTCACGCAGATTATATATACTTATAGTACAAGGCTATATCTAATTTTCTTCCCGACTTTCAAATCGAATCGCTCCCCCTTACTGAGAACAATCTCATAATTCGGATCGGTTATTTTCTTCCCGTTAATTTCTACAGCCCCTTGTTGAACAAGCCGTCGTGCTTCCCCTTTACTTTTTGTCCAGGCTTGCTCACAGATCAGGTCGATCACCCGCTTCGGCGTCAAAGATAACTTCAACTCTAATACATGACCGCTCGAGTTTTTTCTGCCCACCGTAACATCAAATTGATCCTTCGCCTCATGTGCAAGTACAGTTCCATGGAAGCGCCCGACGAGCAGCAAGGCCAAGTTGAGTTTCGCCTCCATCGGGTGAATTTTTCGGACCTCCTCCAGAGAGACCTCAGTCAGCAGTTCGTAGAATCGATGCATCAATTTGTCTGAGATAGACATGATCTTTCCAAACATATCAGAGGGCTTGGCTTCCAGGGCAATTTCATTTCCAAAGCTCTTGCTCATTTTACGCACGCCATCGCAACCCTCAAGAAGCGGCATGGTTAGAACGACCTGTTGTGGCTGTCCATTTATTTTTTGTAAAGCGCGTCCTACCAAGAGGTTGAATTTTTGATCGGTCCCTCCGAGTTCCACATCGGCCTTTAAAACAACAGAATCGTAGCCTTGAATCAAAGGGTACAAAAATTCATGTATCCCGATTGGATATTTGGCATTAAATCTCTTTTGGAAATCGTCCCGCTCAATCATCCGGGCCACCGTATACTTAGAGGCCAGATCAATTAGATCTACGGCTGACATTTCACCCATCCACTCGCTGTTAAACCGAATCTCTGTTTTATCCGGATCGAGTATTTTAAAGATCTGTTCTTTGTAGGTTTCCGCATTTTTTGTGACCTGTTCCGGAGTGAGGGGCACACGCATCTGAGACCGTCCGCTCGGATCACCGATCATTCCGGTAAAATCACCAATAAGGAAGATCACCTCATGACCCAGATCCTGAAACTGTTTCATCTTTTGAAACAGAACCGTATGTCCCAGATGAAGGTAGGGCGTGGTCGGATCAACACCCATTTTTATTCGGAGCGGTTTGCTTTCACTGATTGATTTTTTGATCCTCTCAAGGAAGTCATCCTGTTGAAGAACCTCTACGGCCCCTCCACACAGCAGAGCTTCCTGGGCTTTGGCATCATGCATATTTTTTTCCATCATTTGACATCCGAGCCGAAAAGAAGGAAAGGGCTTATCTTTTCCAAGCGCTTGGGACCAATACCCTTGACCCGAAGAAGGTCATCGGCCCGAAGAAACAGCCCTTTTTGAAGTCTATCCTGTATGATGGCATCCGCCAATTTTGGTCCTATACCCGGAAGGGATTCAAGCTCTATTTGAGAGGCACGATTCACATCGATCGATCTGAAAGTGCGACCTTTTTTATCGACAGGAAGTCTGGATTTCGCCGAGACGGCTTTAACAGAATTTTTGGATGCCTGCAACAAGAACTGCGGCGCCTGTCCTTCAGCCCAGAACCTGAAATTGAAGACAACCATTAAAACAATGAAGAGTATTATGATTTTAAGAAGGGATGGTTCATTGAGAATGAAGCGGATAAAACGGACGAACCCTTTAATGTTCCTCCTTCTGGAGAAAAGACTCATAATCCCTGGCCGTCATCAATTGTTCCAGCTCATTGGGCTGGTTCATCTCAATCTCTACAATCCAACCATCACGGTAGGCATCCTGATTAATCAATTCCGGTTTTTCTTTCAGGATCTCGTTGACCGCAACGATCTTACCCCCGACAGGCGCATACAACGGAGACGTTGTTTTGGTGGACTCAATCTCTGTGATTTCTGTCCCTACCTCAACGGTCAGTCCTAGCTTTGGGATTTCCAGATAAACAATATCCCCAAGATTCTCCTGGGCAAAATCCGAGATTCCAATGACAGCCTTTTTCCCGTTGGCACGGACCCACTCGTGGTCTTTATGATAGCGAAGATCTTCTGGAATCATTGACTTATAAGACATTCTTCGATTCTGTGAATTGGAAATAATTTATAAACCAGTGCGGGGCATCTTGTCAAGGGCTTTGCGTGTTCAAACAGGCCTCAGCGTGTTCAACATCCTTCTTGCTCCCAATAATTAGCGGAACCTTTTGATGAAGCTTTTTTGGAGTAACATCAAGGATCAGATCATGTCCTGTAGTTGCCTTTCCCCCGGCCTGTTCAACAATATAGGCGAGTGGAGAGGCCTCGTAGAGGAGCCGGAGTTTTCCATCCGGGTTGTGGCTGTCGGCCGGATAGAGAAAGATTCCCCCCTTCAACAAATTTCGATGAAAATCGGCCACGAGCGAACCCACATAACGTGCGGTCTTGCCCCCCTTCTTGGCTTCTTCAACATATTTTCGGGTTCCTTCATCCCATCGTGAAGCATACGACTCATTGATGCTGTAAATCTTTCCTTCCTCTGGAATGAGCATGTTTTCATGAGAAAGGAGAAACTCTCCGATGCCCGGGTCAAGCGTAAATCCATGAACGCCAAAACCGGTGGTATAGATCAGCATGGTACTCGAACCGTAAAGGATGTAACCAGCACAGACCTGGAGGCGGCCCGGTTGAAGAAAGTCTTCCATCGTCGCCCGCGCCCCATTACTCTTTCGCCGATAGATTGAGAAAATGGACCCGATGCTGATATTCACATCAATATTTGAAGATCCATCCAGGGGATCCATCAGGAGGACATATTTCCCCTTTGGGGCTTTCTCAGAGATCTGGTGCGGATCTTTCATTTCTTCTGAGGCAATCGCGATGAGTTGACCTGCCGGACTCAAAGCCCGGATGAAGGCATCATTGGCAAAAAGGTCCAGTTTTTGGACCTGTTCACCATGCACATTCTTCCCCCCCTGGTCACCGAGGATGTCGTTCAAGCCGGCCTTTTTGACTTTCCGTGATATAACTTTCGCAGCAGTGGCAATATCGGCAAGCAGTCCGGTAAATTCCCCGGTAGATTTCTTAAACTTCCACTGCTGCTCAATCAGGAACTGCGTCAGTGTAGAACCCAACTCCATCAGACCTCCTTTAAATTTGTGGGATTGAATTTCCCGTGCTAGTAACTTATGGAACCTCTGTTTAAGTCTAGGGTGAGTTTTTCAGGAAATAAAATATTTCGATTCAAGGCGCATATCGCAGAGAATAGCCCGCTATTGCTAAGATTTGTAACGCAGAAGTGGAACATTTTTGCCCTAAAAAAACAATTCATGACTTATTCAGAGGTCCCTTATGTCAGTTTCCTGCAATACGCGCGCCTTGCTGGTCCATTTTTGTAACACGAAACTTTGCGACCACATGATTTCGTTCAAAAGCATCGGCCATTGCCCTTCCAATCTTCTCCCCTTTTTCTTTTGTCCCGCACACTGCAAATATTGTCGCGCCAGCGCCGGAGATGGAACAACCCAGAGCCCCCGCGGAGAGAGCGGCTTTTTTTACATCAGCAAAGCCTTTTATGAGCGGACCCCGTGATGGCTCCGCGACATGGTCTTCAATCGACTGTCCAAAGCGATCAAGATCATTCTTCGCCACAGCCCAGGAAATCATTGCCGCATAGGCCATATTGTGGACAAACTGCTTCATCTCAATGGAAGAAGGAAGCACACGCCTGGCATCCTTCGTTAAAAGGGCAAAATCAGGAGTAATAATAACGAGTACGGCCTGATCGATGCAACCCAGGGAAACCACCTCTTGTGTAAAGGGATTATTCCAGGTCACACCCCCCATCATGGATGGACCCACGTTATCGAGGAAAAGGCCCCCGCTGACTTTGGTTTCCGCAACAGCGGCGAGAGGAATGAGTGCATCCTTGGTTAAGGGATTTCCAAAGAGGCTATTGACGGCAAGCGACGCGGCCACTGCGCTTGCCGCGCTGCTCCCAAGACCGGTTCCGGGAATATCCTTGTGAAGCTTCAAATCCACTCCCTCGGATACACCCAAATGATCCAGAACCACCTGGGCCGCAATTCCAGCCGTATTCTCATCTGCCTTATGTGAAAGGCGCCCTTGATCCCCTGTGATCCCGAGGATCGACACACCCCCCTCAGAACGTTTTGTCATCGAAACCGTATCCCCAATACCCGAGACCGCCATTCCCAACACATCAAATCCAGGGCCGATGTTGCCGACAGAACCAGGTGCAAATATGCGGATATTCTTCATGAAGGAACCTGTTTTTTTACAGGGAAGATATTCATCACATCTATCATTTTCCGAAGTCGCCCAAAGTTCTTTCGATTAAATTGAAAAATAATCCGGGGCAATCCGGCCAAATCAGGCTCATCCCTCTCTTCCGGAAGGGCTGTCGTATCAGTAATTTTTCCTTTCTTACAAATATCTGAAAAAAGATCATTAAGATAATCGAGCATCTCTCTCTGAATGGGGTGATTCAATCGAACCACCAAGCTGTCCCCGACAAAACGGATCGAGTGATAGTTATGGTAGAAACGCACTATTTCATCGACCGCTTCGTCGATGTCATTCGTAACCTTAAAAAGATCCATGTCCTCTTGTGAAATCAACTCACGAGAAAGGAAAGCATCTTCCAGGTGGGATTGCCATGCCTTCCAATATCCTCCTCCAGGAACATCAACCAAAACCAGGGGCAAGGGGTCGGTCTTTCCTGTCTGCAGGAGGGTCAATGCCTCAAAGGCCTCATCATGCGTACCAAATCCACCGGGAAACAGGGCGATGGCATTGGCCTCCTTGATAAAAAAGAGTTTCCGGGCAAAGAAATATTTGAAGGTCATCAGTTTTGGGTCATTTTCTATAAATTCATTCGCCCCTTGCTCAAAGGGAAGCATAATATTAATCCCAAAACTATTACCGGGGCCTGCCCCATCCTGAGCCGCGCGCATGATCCCCTCTCCGGCACCCGTAATGACCATGAATCCCTTTGAGGAAATCTTTCTTGAAAACGCGGCCGCATGCTCATAAATCGCCTCCGAGGGATTACTGCGGGCCGAACCAAAGACACTGACTTTTTTCCGTTTTTGATAAGGAGAAAAGAGCTTAAAACCATAGCGTATCTCTTTCAATGCCTGGTGTATGATCTTAACATCTCCACGTGCGGCACGATCTGTTGATAAGCGAAGAACGGTTGATATCATCTCAGAGATTAAATCCTCATGTTCGAGATTCCCGCCACTCAATTCAATTAATTTTCGAATCTGATCCCCGAGTGCCTTATTATTCATCTGCCTTTATCCCAACCACACGTATAATACCCCAATATTCTTTATGACCATTATTTCCTAAAGGGAAGGATCTGTCAACAATATGTACAAATCCAAGATCCGCACTGGATATTGGGATAAACCGATAAGTCGCCTGAAAGACAAGGCCAGAGACCATTTTGAGACCGAGGCGTACTCACCCGTACGGTGAGGAACAAAATGGCCGATAACGCAGTATAAGCAGGCGAATCGGCGGTTTTTAATTCCACAATCTCGGAATTAGAAACAAACGGTTCAGGCAATCTCCAAACATTGCCATACGGATAAATTTTGTATCACTTTTGAGAAAGGGATTGAAAATGTTGTATAAAAAAGTGCCCAGAAAACATCTTTCTTGGGGTATTATCTCTCTACTCTAAACAATGGACCTTGATGAGATCCGTCGAGGCTCCGCCTCTTAGTTTTAGACCTTGAGGCGGAGATTGGGAAACCATCACCAAAAGATCCCCCTGTTTTGCCAGCTTTCTCCGTTTGATCTCATGGACCATTTCATCGAAAATATCATCCGCTGCCTTTAACATTGACATCGGCTGAGGATACACACCCCAAAAAAGACCCATTCGACGTTCCACTTCAGGATCAGGGGTAAAGGCCAGGATCGGGACCTTGGGCCGGTATTTAGAGAGACGGAGGGCAGAATCCCCTGAAAGGGTCGATGTCACCATCGCTTTTGTATTCATCGGAGAGGCAAGATGGCATGCGGTATTGCTCACTGCATCTGCCAGGGAAAGCTCCCCCGTCGATGGAATATCCAGATCCGGAGGCCGCTCCTCAGCAGTAAGAATGATCCGACTCATCATCTGAACGGCTTTCACCGGGTGTTTTCCAGAAGCCGTTTCAGCGGAAAGCATAACGGCATCCGTCCCGTCAAAAACCGCGTTCGCCACATCTGAAACCTCGGCACGGGTCGGCCTGGCCTGCTCGACCATCGATTCCAGCATCTGAGTCGCCGTAATGACAGGAATATGAACCAGGTTTGCCTTTTTTATAATTTTTTTCTGGAGGAGTGGAACCCGCTCCAGAGGGATCTCAACACCTAGATCTCCTCTCGCAACCATCACACCATCGGCCGCGGTCATAATGTCGTCCAGATTCTCCATTGCCATCGCCTGTTCCAATTTTGCAATGACAGGAACATAATGCCCGTGTTTCCGGATTAAACGCTTAACCAGAATAATGTCCTGAGCCGTTCGGACCATGGAAACGGCAATATAATCAACACCCTGTGCCAGACCGAAGGCCAGATCGCGCCTGTCCTTGGCGGTCATGGATTTGAGTCCCAACTCTCTTCCCGGAACGTTAATCCCTTTCTGCGCTTTCAGAATTCCCCCATCAACCACCCGGCAATAGATATCCCCATCCTTAATCTTCAGGACACGGAGGTTGATCTGACCGTCATTGATCAGGATGTGGTCGTTCTCCCGGACTTTATCAGACAAGGCCGGATAATCGGTCGAAACAGCAGAACCCGTTCCTTGAACCGATCTCTTCCTGATGACAAAAGATGCATTCCGCTTTAATCGATAAGCCGTCTCCTGAAGATGACCAATTCGAATCTTCGGGCCCTGAAGATCCTGGATAATGGCAATCGGTTTTCCTACTTTTTTAGAAACCCGATGGATTCGGCGGATCGACTCTGCATGCTCTTTCTGAAGACCGTGGGAAAAGTTCAGACGAAATACATCGGCCCCCGCCTGGACAAGCTGGAAGATCATCTCTTCAGAAGAACTCACTGGCCCCAAGGTACAGATAATTTTGGCTTTTCTTCTTTTTATCACAACAAGTTCAGTGACATTACCTTGAGGCCGGTCATCTCTTCAATCTCGTATGAGTTTTTCGGCAATCTGAACAGCATTGAGAGCGGCCCCTTTTCGCAGATTATCTGCAACAACCCAAAGATGAAGGCCGTTCGTGACGGAGCGGTCTTTTCGGATTCGACCGACGTAGACATTGTCCTGGCCCACTGTATCAAGCGGGGTGGGATAGATCTTTCGCGAAGGGTCATCAAATACCGTAATCCCCGGCGCGGCCGAAAGAAGTGCCCGGGCCTCGTTCGGATCGAGCTCCCTTTCCGTTTCAATGTTAACCGATTCACCATGCGAACGGAACACGGGAACCCGAATGGTCGTCGCCGTCACCTGGAGAGAGGGTTCTCCCATGATCTTTTTTGTCTCTTCAATAATCTTCGTCTCTTCTTCGGTATACCCTGTTTCCGGATCACAATCCCAATTCACAATACAGTTAAAGGCAATCTGTTGCGGGTAGACATGGCACTCCACCTCTTTGAAGGAAAGAACCGCTTTCGTTTGTTCCATTAATTCACTCATCGCTTCCTTCCCGCTGCCGGAGACCGACTGAAAGGTTGTCACCACAACACGCCGTATTTTTGCCGCATCGTGAAGCGGTTTCAAGGGAACAACCAATTGGGCCGTCGAACAGTTTGGGTTGGCAATAATCCCTCGATGTGTGAAGATAACATCTCCATTCACCTCCGGGACGACCAGGGGAACCTTGGGTTCCATTCGAAATGCGCTCGAATTATCAATGACCACACAGCCCGCCGCAACCGCATGAGGGGTGAACTTTCGACTTAAATCACTGTCAGTCGCCCCGAGGACCAGATCAATCCCATCGAAGACATCTTCTTTCAAAACCCGAACCACGATTTCCCGGCCCCCATAAGAGATCGTTGAACCGGCAGAGCGTTCGGAGGCAAAGAGATGGATCTCTTCAATGGGAAACTTTCGTTCCTCCAGGATTTCAAGAATTTCCTGGCCAACAACACCCGTCGCTCCCATAATCGCAACATGGTATGAGTCCTTTTTCTTCATGAACTTACAGACTTCCCCTCTTTTAGCCGTGCCACAATATAATCTCCCATTTCTTTTGTACCAATTTTCTGTGTCCCTTCCGAAAATATATCAGGTGTTCGATAGCCTTCTTCCAGTACCTTGAAAACCGCATCTTCGACCGCGCAAGCCTCCTTCTCAAGACCAAAGGAGTAGCGCAACATCATCGCTGCGGAGAGGATGGTTGCAAGGGGATTGGCAATATCCTGTCCTGCTATATCTGGCGCGCTCCCGTGAATCGGTTCATACATTCCCTGAACACGACCACTTGGCTTCTCTCCCGTCTGTCCACCCATGCTCGCGGATGGGAGCATTCCGATTGATCCGGTGAGCATCGCCGCCGCATCTGAGAGGATATCACCAAACATATTTGTCGTCACCAGGACATCAAATTGCTTCGGGTTCCGAATCAACTGCATGGCACAGTTATCGACATACATATGTGACAACTCAATATCCGGATAGTACTGATGGACATCAATAACCACCTTACGCCACAACTCGGTCGCCTCCAAGACATTGGCCTTATCAATGGATGTTACCTTCTTGCGCCTTTTCCGAGCAACCTCAAAGGCCACATGGGCAATCCGCTTTATCTCAGAAGTGGTATAAACCAGGGTATTGATTCCCCGCTCTTCATCCCCGTATTTCTCAATACCGCGCGGTGAGCCAAAATAGATCCCCCCGGTCAATTCCCGAACAACCATCAGATCAATCCCATCGATGACTTCCCTCTTCAGGGTTGAGGCATCGGCCATCATCGGATAGAGAATTGCAGGACGGAGATTGGCAAAAAGACCCAGTTTCTCACGAAGCCCCAGCAGCGCCCGTTCGGGACGAATCGCGTAATCCATTCCCTCCCACTTTGGACCGCCGACAGCCCCAAGCAAAACAGCATCCGCATTCTTTGCCAGCCGAAGGGTCTCCTCTGGCAACGGCTCCCCGAATTGATCGATCGCTGCTCCCCCGACAATGCCAGATTCAAATTCAAATCGATGCCCAAACTTCCTCCCAATGACCTCCAGGACAGCCACTGCCTGCGGAACAATCTCCACCCCAATTCCATCGCCAGGAAGCACCGCCACTTTCATACTATTCACCATGATTTCGCTCCATTCCCCTAAATTAAACCCACTTCCTTTGTCCCTTTATCTCTCCTATCTTCCCACGCTGCCAGTTTATTCAGGGCATTCAGATAGGCGCGGACGGAGGCAATAATGATATCGGTATCAGCGCCGTGTCCCATGACACGTTTTTCTCCCTCTTCAAGGATGACCGTGACTTCTCCCAGAGCGTCCGTACCGCCGGTAATTCCTTTTACAATATAGGATTTCAAATGGCTCTTCGTCTCCGTCATCGACGCGATTGTTTTGTAGGCAGCATCGACAACACCATCTCCCTGTTCCACTTTTTTCAGAACACGATCTCCCACTGCCAGTTCAATCGTCGCAGTCGGAGAGATATTGCTCCCGCTTTCAGCATGGAGGGAGATAAGGTGGTAACGCTCTACTTTTCTACCCATCTCTTCTGAAATAATGGCCTCCAGGTCTTCGTCAAAAATCTCTTTTTTCTGATCGGCCAAGTTTTTCATTCGTTCAAATGCCTTATCTAAATCAGGCGCATTCGGGTGATAACCCAGTTCCTCAAGCCGATTCTTAAAGGCATGCCGTCCGGAATGTTTTCCCAACACTATGCGTGTCTTCCCGACGCCGACCGATTCCGGGCGGATGATTTCATACGTCATCTTTTCCTTCAGCAGCCCATCCTGATGTATTCCTGATTCGTGGGCAAAGGCGTTGTCACCAACGATGGCCTTATTAGGCTGGACCGGCATCCTTGTGATCCGGCTTACCAATCGGCTTGTTGTCATGATTTCTTCTGTCGTAATCTGCGTATCCGCCTCAAAAAAATCCTGTCGTGTCCGCAAGGCCATGACCACCTCCTCAAGGGAGGCGTTTCCAGCACGTTCTCCAATGCCGTTGATGGTACATTCCACTTGTCCGGCCCCGGCATGAATCGCGCTCAAGGAATTGGACACGGCAAGCCCCAGGTCATTATGGCAATGGACTGAAATCACGGCTTGATCAATATTGGGCACACGCCTTCGGATCTCCTGAATTAGCCGGTGAAACTCCTCCGGCGTCGTATACCCGACCGTATCTGGGATATTTACCGTCTTGGCACCCGCGGCAATCACGGCTTCCAGCATTTCACAGAGATAAGATTCTTCGGAACGGGTTGCGTCCATCGGTGAAAACTCAACATCATCAACATACCCACGCGCATGTTGAACAATTTCTACGGCCCGATCGAGTGCCTCTTTCCGTGTCATCCGGAACTGATATTTTAAATGAATATCCGATGTGGAGATAAAGGTGTGGATTCTGACCTTTGCCCCTCCTCTCAAGGCCTCCCATGCACTGTCAACATCTGCCGTCTTAGCCCGTGCGAGACTGCAAACCACCGGTCCTTCCATCTCTTGGGAGATTTTTTGGATGGCCTCAAAATCTCCGGGAGAACTAAACGCAAAACCAGCCTCAATAACATCAACACCCAGACGAGCAAGCTGTTTGGCAATAAAGACCTTCTCTTCAACATTCATGGTCGCACCGGGAGACTGCTCCCCGTCGCGAAGCGTTGTATCAAATATCCGAATCAGTCGTGACATTACTATTCTCTCCTAAAAGAGTGGCCCTCATCAGGGTATTTCAGATTGATGAAGGCCACTCTTTTTATACCACATCGTAACGCAATGTTACATTTAATGTTTAAGAATGATCTCCTTATCTTCAATGTCTTCAATCTCTTCTTCTGCTTGAAGTAGAGAATCCTCTGGGGGTTGTTTTCCGAACTTCCGGTAAAGCGCGATCAAGGGCCGTTCTGTTATTCCGGAAAGAACATACAGGAAAATCGCAGAAAAAAGCATGACCTGAGGAGCCGTCACAAGGACCAAGAGAATAAGGACCAAGCCGACCAGAGCACCGAAGGGCTTTCGATCTCTCAGATTCAAATCTTTGAAACTTCGGTAACGGATATTGCTGACCATGAGAAATGCCAATACATAGATAACACCCAACATCAGGACCGGACGGACCTCTTTCCCAAAATCAAGAATATATCCATCCAGAGTAATTGTTGTCGCAACCAGGGTCGCAGCAGCTGGGATCGGAAGCCCGATAAACCCTTTGCTTTCCGGCCCGGAAACCTGAACGTTAAATCGTGCAAGCCGAAGAGCCCCGCAAACAATGAAGAGAAAAACTGCCACCCAACCCAGGCGCCCGTAAGACTGGAGTCCCCAAGAATAGGCCAAGAGCGCGGGAGCCACACCAAAAGAAACAAGATCAGACAATGAATCATACTCAAGCCCAAAACGGCTTGTTGTATTTGTTAAACGTGCCAACTTGCCATCCAGCATATCAAAAACAGTCGCAATCAGGATTGCTGTTGCGGCCGTGCTAAAATGACCGTTAAAAACGGAGATAATGGCAAAAACCCCGCAAAAAAGATTGCCGCTTGTGAACAGGTTTGGAATGAGGTAAATCCCTTTTTTCCGTAACTCCCTGATCGGCCGCTTTTTCTTTTTTCTCATCTTAATACCCCAATCACACTCTCACCGCCTAAAACTTTATCTCCTTTGGAGACACGAACCTCCGTCTCAATCGGAAGATATAAATCAACTCGGGAACCAAAACGAATCAGACCAAAGCGTTCACCCCGTTGAAGGGTTTCACCGAGGTTCGTTTTGCAAACAATACGCCTTGCGATCAGACCAGCAATCTGGATACAGACGATTTTTTTTCCAGAATCCGTTTCCAGGATAAGGGCATTCTGTTCATTCTCCAGCGAAGCTTTCGGAACATTCGCGGCGAAAAAACGGCCTTTATTGTAGATAATGTCAAGCACCTTTCCAGCAACAGGACTTCGGTTGACATGGACATTAAAAATATCCAGAAAGATACTGATCTTGATTGCTGGTTTTTTTAGAAACCGCCCTTCTTCCGTCGAGGAAATATCGACGATTTTCCCATCCGCAGGAGAAACCAGTACTCCCTCACCTTTCGGGATAACCCGTTCCGGATCCCTGAAGAAATAGGTGCAGAAAAGGGTAAGTACACTAAGAAATATACCCCCCGCCCAACCAAGATAAAGGGACGCCGGAAGGATCAGGTTTCCGGCGATCCCGATAAAGACAAAACCCTCTTTCGCAATGGGAAATCGCCTATCCTGCATCATTCCTCAATAAACTACCGTCTTTGCAGGCAGGGAAGAAGATCTGAACTCGACGACCCCTCAATTCTTGCTCCGATCCACCAGAAGATCCTTTTTCAACCAGGGCATCATCGCGCGGAGTTTCGCGCCAACCTCTTCAATGGGATGGTTTTCGCCCCTCTTGGCCAGCGCATTAAAGACCGGACGTCTTGCCTTGTTTTCCAGCATCCATTCTTTGGCAAACTGACCGCTCTGAATCTCATCCAGGATCTTTTTCATTTCCTTCTTTGTCTCATCGGTCACAATTCGGGAGCCGCGGGTCAGGTCTCCATAACGGGCGGTATTTGAAATTGAATACCGCATATTCGTGATGCCGCCTTCATAGATGAGATCCACGATCAGTTTCACCTCATGGAGACATTCAAAGTAGGCCATTTCAGGAGAATAACCAGCTTCAACCAGAGTTTCATATCCGGCCGAAATTAGCGAGGTCAATCCACCACAGAGAACTGCTTGCTCGCCAAAAAGATCTGTTTCAGTTTCCTCCCTGAAATCGGTCTCCAGAACACCCGCTCGTGTTCCGCCAATCGCCTTTGCATAAGCAAGGGCAACCTCCTTGGTCTGCTTGGAAGGATCCTGGTGAATCGCGATCAACATCGGGACGCCGCTTCCTTTCTGGAATTCCGACCGAACCAGATGCCCAGGTCCTTTCGGCGCCACCATGAACACATTCACCTCGGCTCCTGGAACAATCTGGCCAAAATGAATATTAAATCCATGCGCAAAGGCCAGGTAAGCCCCTTTTTTAAGGTTAGGCGCAACTTCACTTTCGTAGAGATCTCCTCCGATTTCATCCGGTGTCAGCATCATCACAATATCTGCGGCCTTCGTCGCGTCAGCAACAGGCATGACTTTCAAACCGGATTTGACTGCTTTGTCCCAGGACCGGCCTTCTCTCAAACCGATCGTAACCGAAACTCCGCTGTCGATGAGATTCAAAGCATGGGCGTGCCCCTGACTCCCATAACCAACAATGGTCACCTTTTTTTCGTTGAGAATCTCAGTATTGGCATCCTGATCATAATAAATTTTCATTTTAATCTCCGTTTCATTTGATTGAACAAAAAGTTATTGCAACTCTTCAGCATGCCACTATTTGGCTTCGCGAGGATTCGAGTACCACAGTAAGGTCGCCATGGAGGAGAAGATGGGTGTGCTGAATCGTGACATGCTACTTCGCCTGACCCGACAATACTCTTCGATCTAAATTTCCCCTGACCGCCGCTATTTTTACCTCTTCACGCGCAATCGCGATTCTACCCGTTCGGATCAATTCCTTTATCCCCAGAGGCCGGAGAAGGTTGATAATGGCCTCAACCTTGTTCACATCCCCGGTGATTTCGATCGTATATGTATTGGGTGAGGAATCGACGATATTCGCGCGAAAAATATCGGCCACTCTTAAGGCCTCCGCCCGATCTTCCGGGCGGGCATTTACTTTGATGAGCGCGGTCTCCCTTTCAACATAAGCCTTCTCGATCAGGTCAACCACCTTAATCACATCCACCAGCTTATTGAGCTGTTTTGTGATCTGCTCAATGATTCGGTCTTCGCCCTCTGTGACAATCGTCATCATTGAAACCGAAGGATCCAGAGTCGGTCCTACGGAAAGGGTTTCTATGTTAAACCCCCTTCCAGAAAAAAGCCCTGAAATACGGGACAGGGCTCCAAACTTATTCTCGACAAGAACAGATATAATATGCTGCATTCATCCCACCCGATATTGTTACAGAGTGAATAAAATGATTCAAGCCGTGAGAACCCCATCGGCCTTTTTCTGCTCTTTCTCTCCCTGCTTCTTCGGCTCCGCTTCCTCAGGATCAGAAAATACCATTTCATGAATTGCAGCACCGGCGGGGACCATCGGATAACAGTTCTCTTCCTCGTCGACTTGAAAATCCATCATCACAGGTCCCTTTACGGCCAGAGCTTCCTGGAGTACCTGATCCACCTCCCCGATCTCTTTTGCGCGTAGACCCACGGCCCCGAAGGCCTCGGCCAGTTTGACAAAGTCAGGTCCGTCTCCTAGATAACTGGATGAGTAGCGTCGATCATAAAAGAGCTCCTGCCATTGACGCACCATGCCAAGGTACTTGTTGTTAATCACCGCAATCTTGACCGGAAGGTTGTAGCTTACAGCCGTCGCCATCTCCTGGATATTCATGACAATGCTCCCATCCCCAGCGACACAAAAAACCAGGTCATCCGGAAAGGCCTTTTGCGCCCCGATCGCGGCGGGAAGCCCATAGCCCATCGTCCCCAGACCACCCGAATTTGGAAAGGTTCTCGGCCGGTCAAACTTGTAATACTGCGCCACCCACATCTGGTGCTGACCCACGTCTGTTGAGACAATGGCCTTCCCTCGGGTGGCCTCATATATTCTTTCGATCACATATTGTGGCTTAATGATCTTGTCTCCCTGGTCATATGCCAGTGGATGTTCTTTTCTCCAATCTGAGATTTGAGACAACCAGGCTTGATTCTTTCCCGATTGCCCATTCTCGGAAAATTTTAAAATCTGGTTGAGGCCACTCAAGATAACCTTGACATCTCCCACAATCGGGATGTCTGCTTTGATAACCTTATGGATCGATGTCGGATCGATGTCAATATGGATAATCTTGGCCCCCGGAGCAAAGTCAGCCACCCGGCCGGTTACCCTGTCGTCAAAGCGGGAACCCACGGCAATGATCAAATCGGAATGATGAATAGACATATTCGCCCAATAGGTGCCATGCATTCCCAACATCCCTAACGACAAGGGGTGAGTCCCCGGGAATCCCCCTAAACCCATGAGTGTCTGCGTTACCGGGACCTGCATACCCTCGGCCAGATCCAGCAGCTCCTGAGATGCGCCGGAAGCAAGAACCCCGCCACCCGCATAAATGACCGGCCTTCTTGCTTTCATAATACTTTCGGCTGCCTGCTTAATCTGCCATTTATTCCCTTTGTAGTTGGGCGAGTAGCTTCTAATATAAACCTTATCGGGGTATTTGAACTCAGTCTTCGCCAAGACAACATCTTTCGGAAGATCAACCAATACAGGACCGGGACGTCCGGAGGTTGCGATATAAAAGGCCTCTTTCACCGCCTTCGCGAGATCATTAACATCTTTGACCAGTATATTGTATTTCGTGCATGGACGCGTAATCCCGACGACGTCTGCCTCCTGAAAGGCATCGTTTCCGATGGATTGTGTTGGGACCTGGCCGGTCAATACAACCAGAGGCGTCGAATCCATATAAGCATCGGCAATGGCCGTCACCGTATTGGTTGCGCCTGGCCCCGAAGTCACCAGGACAACGCCGGGACGCCCTGTCACCCGGGCATACCCTTCCGCCATGTGAGTTCCTCCCTGCTCATGTCGACAGAGAATAACCTCGATCTCTTTTTCATCGTAAAGAACATCAAAAATGGGAAGATTCACTCCGCCCGGATAAGCAAAGACGACCTTAACATTTTCCTTCCTGAGACATTCGATGAGTATTTGAGACCCGGATAGTTTCATCATCCTTCTCCTTAAAAGAGCCAGACACCATTAAGAGACAAACTGAGGTCTGTTCGCAAATCCTGTAAGTCCGTGGATACGGATTAAAAGGAATCAAGCTGTGCTGACAGAAACCCAATGTTATCATGAGTTTACTATTCTTAACATAGCCAACTACCGGAGTCAACCGGAATGTCATTGCAGAGAAAACGGTTTTTATGGAAGGATTATCTTGAGGATAGGAACAGGATGGAATCTCCTTTGGATATCGGTTCTTTGCTTTCTACAATGCGTGCGGTCGCGGTCCGATCCTGCGTGGAAAGAACGACCAAAACACCCACTTCACGATGAGGAAGACCGACTGCCTTTCTGGACAAACGAAAATCACTCCGTTGTCCACTGTGAATGATCGAAAACCGGTCACCACGCACCACGCCGTCATTTCTCCCGTAATCAATGTAAACAATATCATGCTGCGCATTGCTTCTGCGATTGTCCCGAACCTCCACAATAGTCCCTTCTGTGTTTTCAGGAAGGGCCTGGTCGCTCAGATCAACCTTCTTAAACAGGTTTTCAACTGAAATAATGTAATCCGACCTGGAAATCGGTTCCTTTGAGTGGACAATCTGCGCTGTTGCCGAGTCCTTATCGGCATGAGTGACCTCTATGAGTCCGAGAACATTCACGAGGTCGCCCAGCCGTTCCTTGGTCTTTGGATGATAAACATCCTTCATTGTCTTGAATACAACCCATTGCCCTTCATCAACGAACTCTTCACGGAAAGATTTCAAATAGACAATATCTCCATCACCCAGCATGGTTTTGGCATCTTCGGCAGCTCGAATTTCCCCGTCTGGTTGTAGGTCTGTTACAATCATGCCATTGGAAAATAAGGCCCAGAAGTCAGGTTGCGGAGGAAGCGTTTCCTCAATCTCCGGTTGGACCGGCTCAGGCGGGAGAGGAGCGGGGATCTCTTTTCCTGCAAAGAATGGAGGCGGAAGCGGTTCGACCAACGGCCGTTCCGTGGACAAGGCCTGTGTTTCGGGAACCCCATCTGCCAAGGCAGGATAATTGGCAAAGCCTACCAACACAATCAACAAGCCCGCCATCCACATCATTCTTTTTCTGGACATTCTCTCCCCCTTTTATCTAGATTTCATAGAAAAAAGATACCAAATTACCAGAAATTGTCAAGCAATAACCCAGTAATAAGGCAATATGATACTCCCAAGATCAGAAATTCTACCTTGAGATAAACCCTAATTCCGAGATTTCGGAATTAGAAACCGTCGATTCACCTGAAATTACTGTGTTATCGGCCAACGGACTCCTCACCGTACGGGTGAGTACGCCTCGATCACCCTTATGGCCTCTGGCCTTGTCTTTCAGATAACTTGACGGTTTGCCCAAGATCTAATCGCTGATCTTGGGATAAAGCATCATGTTGACTCCTTTTGCCCAAAAATGTTAAGTTCAGACCCACTCATTCAGGAAGAATTTCAGAAGGATTTCCCATTTTCCAAGGCTGATTCCCGTCTATGTTGGCACTTAGAGACCTGCGCGAAGGTCTGGATTTCGTACGAGAACGGATTGCGCTCAGACAAATAGATATTTCTTTTGACGAATGGATCGGACTGGACCAGCGTCAACGCGACCTTAAGAGGCAGATTGAAGGGCTTAAACATAAAAAAAACAAGGCATCGGAACAAATCGCAAAATACAAGAGAGAACGTACGTCTATCGAACCCATACTCAAAGAAATGAAACAGGTTTCCGAAGAAATTTCCGGACTTGAAACTGCACTGAAACAGACTGAAGGAAAAATAAACCCCTTTCTGCTCAAACTACCCAATCTTCCTCATGCCTCGGTACCGATCGGAAAAAACGAAGCGGATAATCCGGAAGTGCGTCGATGGGGGAAGCCTCCTTCCTTTTCCTTTCAGCCTTTACCCCATTGGGAAATCGGTGAGCAGCTCAACATCCTCGACTTTGAACGAGGTGCAAAGATTACCGGGGCACGGTTTGCTCTTTACAAGGGATGGGGGGCACGACTTGAACGTGCACTGATCAATTTCATGCTTGATCTTCATGTGAATGAACACGGATACAAGGAAATAATCCCTCCTTTTATCGTCAACCGCGAGAGCATGACCGCCACCGGACAGCTTCCGAAATTTGAAGAAGACCTCTATCAGCTCAAAGATAACGATTATTTCCTCATCCCGACGGCCGAAGTCCCTCTGACCAATATCCACCGGGCGGAAACATTAACGGAATCACAGCTTCCTTTATCCTACGTCGCCTACACCCCTTGCTTTCGCAGGGAGGCCGGCACTTACGGAAATGAAAGCCGTGGATTGATCAGACAGCATCAATTTAATAAAGTTGAATTGGTCACTTTTTCCTTTCCTGATGAATCCTATGATTTACTGGAAAGACTCCTGTCTCATGCAGAAGAAGTTTTAAAAAGACTGGGACTCCACTACCGGGTGGTATCGCTTTGTACAGGTGACCTTGGTTTTGCTTCAGCAAAAACATATGATATAGAGGTCTGGCTTCCATCACAGGGAAGGTATCGAGAGATCTCTTCATGCAGCAACTTCGAGGGATTTCAGGCGAGACGCGCCCGAATTCGATACCGCACGCGTGAGGGGAAAATCGCCCACCTCCATACACTCAATGGCTCCGCACTGGCGGTTGGACGAACCGTTGTCGCCCTCCTGGAAAACTATCAACAAGCGGACGGCTCGGTTCTCATTCCGGAATGCCTCAGGGCTTACATGGGAGGGCTTAAAGCCATTGAAGACAGTTGAAGGAATGTTTCCTATGTCTAAATAAAAAATGGAGGGGTGGCCGAGTGGCCTATGGCGGCGGTCTTGAAAACCGTTACCCGAAAGGGTCGTGGGTTCGAATCCTACCCCCTCCGCCATAAGCCACAGCAAAGGCTCAGAGTAACAACAAAAATATTTCTAGGAAAAAGACCTAGATACTGACATGACATAATTAAGGAGAGGTGGCCGAGCGGCTTAAGGCAGCGGTTTGCTAAACCGCCGTAGGGGCTTCAACCTCTACCCAGGGTTCAAATCCCTGCCTCTCCGCCAAGTTTAGAAAGGTTAAGAGGAGATTATGAAACAAACACCCATCGTCGTTCTTTTGTTCGCTTTGGTCATTCTTGCGTCATGTAACAAGAATGAGGCAAGAACCGAACTTCCTGACACATTTCCCCCATCATTGTCCGGTCAAAACTCAGATCGTCCAACCCCGCCGCCTCTCCGCGGAGGGGCACATACGGACATACCGGACCTAAGCGGGGCAAAAGTGATTATTCCGGACATGGTCAAGGGAAAATGGAAAAGCGTTAAACTTATGCTGGAAAATAAAAAGACCCATGAGATCACAGAACATCCTGTGAACCTCGGAGAAATATGGAATGTTCCCGGTTCAGAGATTCAGGTGAAGGTCGGTGTTTTTCTGCCCGATTTGATTATCCAGGGAACAGTCTTCACTTCGGTTTCCAATGAACTGAAAAATCCCGCGATACACGTGGTCATCACTGAAAAAGGAGTTGAACTCTTTGAGGGCTGGCTCTTCTCACTCTTTCCAACCATGCATCCATTTGAACATGACAATTTTGCCATCACCCTGAAAGATGTCCTCGCCTCATAAACCAGGTCGCGCCCATAGCTCAGTTGGATAGAGCACTTGACTACGAATCAAGGGGTCGGGAGTTCGAATCTCTCTGGGCGCACCAGTTTTTACCTTAATTTTCAAATACTCACAAAATACTTCAAATACCATATCAGTATTCAATATTTTAAGATGTAGGCAATGTGTAGGCACAAAACGCATCTAAATTACTCCTATCGGGGGAAACTTTGTCACAAAATTTGCCTTGAGGCTCTCGGCCACATAGATTGAATCATCCAACAGCCCATGGTAACTCCAAAAAAAGGAGTCCTTGGGCCTTTTTTTTAGGTAGAAAAACTGCCAAGTAATATCAGGCTCGAAATGGGACTACGAGAATTTACTGGACAAGCATTGGACTCGTTCATGGCGATGCCCGTCTATATTCAATTATCATCTCTTGCTCTGTTTCTTTTGATTGTGATCTCCTCAATAGATCTGTTCCGGAACAGATCACTTAGAGGCAAGAAAAATAGTATTCACCCTAATTCGGAATTACTTAGATTTTGTGGCGGTGACCAAGACAAGGCTGGGAGATTAATCAATCATGAACGCAGACGTGCGCCCCAGATATCTCAGAAAAAGGCTGAGGAGCGCGCACTAGAATCTTACAAACGTGATAGACGAATTTAATATCCGTTAAATTCTCTTCTCTTCTTCGTAGGCATCAATACCCCTAAAAACCGGTTCTGTCGCAAAGTTCGGATTGTAATTCCCGACGGTTTCATAGTAGCATCCGGGGCATGAAACAAATAATGATTTTGGAGCTCTGATGCTGAGTTTTAAAGGATGTCATTTTGAGAAAGAAATTATTTTGTTATGCACCCGGTGGTATCTGGCTTATCCTTTGAGTTATCTTCACATCGAAGAGATGATGGAAGAACGTGGAGTCGATGTGGATCACTCAACCATTAACCGCTGGGTTTTGAAATTCACTCCTTTCATTGAGAAAGAATTTAGAAAGAAGAAGAGCCCCATTGGCCTAAGTTGGCGAATGGATGAGACCTATGTATCCCTCAAAGGGGAATGGAGGTATTTATACCGCGCAGTCGATAAAGCAGGCCTGACGATAGACTTTATCCTCACCGCAAAGCGGGATCGGAAGGCAGCTTTGAGATTTCTAAAGAAAGCGATAAAGTTCCAGAAGAAACCCTCCAAGATCAACATCGACAAGAGCGGGGCCAACAAAGCAGGGATCAGAATATATAATCAGGAGAACCGGAAACGGATAAAGATCAGACAGTGCAAATACCTCAATAATATTGTCGAGCAAGACCACCACTTCATCAAAAATAAAATACGACCCATGCTCCGATTCAAATCATTCCGAAGTGCCAGTATCACCCTAGGGGGTATTGAAACAGTTCATATGATTCACAAGGGCCAGATGAAACAACGGGCCGGGCAACACCAGACCTTCGCCCAACAATTTTACTCATTAGCCGCATAGGCAATAGTATTTCAGGCACTTTTACGTCCCTTGACAATATTTGCGACAGAACCGGATTTTGAGATTGTTTTTGACGAATGAAGAGTGGAAGCGATTAATATGAATCCATCGTCAGGTTTTTGCCCGAATGGGTGTTTTCAATGAACGTTGTCGTCCTTGAAATGTTTCTGTTTATAGGAGGCATTGCAATCATGGCTTATTTCATTTCTAAAAACCAGTGAATACTCGGGGAACAGTTTTTTGTTGATTATGGGCAGATCAGAGACAGACCTCTAGCAGAAGGTCTTATCTTGACGAGGAGAGGTTTCCTCCTTTGGGAGACCCTCTTGGCGTTTCATTGGCCATGGATTCTTTTCGACTTCCATCATCCGGGCAGATTGAACCCTTCCTTCACCCGTTTTCTTTGCTTTGTCAAGGGCATACTCGGCGCACATTATAATCCCTTGAGCCCGCTTGATTCCCTGATCGGGCATTGAGGAGATCCCGATACAGACTGACAGTTCTTTCTCTTTTGTTGAGATTCTTTCTGAAGGAATCTTTCCGATTCTTTCCGCAATCGCTGTCGCAATCATTACAGCTGTTCCTTGATCCTGCTCAGTAAGAAGCAGCATAAACCCTTTTTCCCCGTTTCGGGCCAAGGTGTCTACAGCCCGCACCTGCTCTTTAATCGCTTCCGAAATCGCCTTCAAATCTACGTCGCTCACCCCTTGTCCGCATGAATCATTATCTTTATTTCCTTGATTAACATCGATAATCAGGCAGGAAAAAGCACTTTTATAGCGACTCGCCCTCTTTAGTTCTTTTGCGATGATCGATTGAAAACGTTCTTTGCCCACAAGTCCGGTCACAGGATCAAAAATGACAAGTGAGTCCACATTTAGAATAAGATCATTATATTCCATCTCTTTAATTTTGAGCGCATCGCTGAGTAATTTTTCTCGAACAAATGAATCGAACCTGATTTTTACTTCCAATTGATCAACGGGTTTTCCAATATAATCAACTGCACCTTCCTTTATACAGACAATCCGCTCTTTGATCTCCTTCTTCCCCCCTAACATGATAATAGGAACTTTCTTGGTCAGCATGTTTAATTTTGCCCACCTGCAGACTTCGATGGCTGAGATGTCGTGCAAAGCCAGATCCAATATGATCAGATCAGGATGTTGCGCTGAAGCAATCTGCATCCCCTGGCGACCGGATGCGGCCAGAACAGCTTCATTTCCCATCTCATCAAACAAGCGTTTGACCTGCTTTGATTCGTAGTCACCATTTCCAATAATCAGTGTTTTAACTTTCATTATGCTCCTGAGAAGAAAAATTGATTTGTGTCGATTATATTACTTAAAGATATCGCCTCAGCCTGATCTGTCAAGAAATAAAGGCAATTTAAATATTTGTTTCAATAATATTTAAATTTTTCGGCTCCAAGCCATAAACCTGGAAAGAAAACATGAAAAGTTGTAAGACAAGAACTCCAGTAAATCCAACTTGAGGTACCGTACAAGTCAATCAGAGAGGGGCACACATCTTTTGGTTCATCACGACTTGTCTCTTGCCTTTAAGTACAATCGTTGCAGGCTAAATTCTCACAAAATAAGTAATAATTCACCGATTTCCTCATAGAACCTATTGTTATCATGAATATTCTCTATTAATATTATTTATGACAGTATAAAAATAACGACAAAATGAGAAGCTTATGTACCGATGTATCCGTTTTGACGGTTTCGAGAAAGATTGGGTAGAGCCCGTTATCAATGAATTTGTATACCATGTGAATATTAGCAAAACGAGGCTGGATATTGCCCAGGAACCTGAACCGGTTTTTCCTGATCTTTACGCACCGCTTTTCATGCTTCCACCTCTCCCTGACCGTGAACTTCCAGACCGTATTCTCGTCTCGATAGGGAAGGGCTACAAAGCCGTCCGAAGAATTGGTTTTCGCGGGGAGAGAATCAAACCAGCGACGGCATCAAGTGTATGGAATTTTGAGTATGCCCATGAAGTGGAAGGTGTAAATAGATATTTTGCGATTTATGAAGGTCAGACCTACAACCTCCACTTGCCGAACAATATCTTTACAAAAACTCAGGTGCCCACGCGTCTCTATCTGCGAATCGCCCTGCCCGCATAATACATAATGGCGAGCGCAATCCCCGTTCTTCCGAGCGGGATTGGGTGAGCGAGTAAATATGGAACGAAAGCTTCCTTTTGGGAAAGAGAGTCCTCACCCCTCTGGAGCGAGGTTCTCCAATGATGGCAGCATAAGGCTGTCCAATAAGCGGTGCCAAGCCATCAGGCCTTCTCTTCAATATCTTTCCGCTCTTTAAAGGAAGTCTCTTCTGTCCCTAATTCCGCGATTTCGGAATTAGAAATCGCGGATGGCTGGCGCGAGACCCATTCGGCTGAAATTACGTCGTTATAACAGACTCCTCACCGTACAGGTAAGTACGCCTCGCTCGTCCTTAAGGCCTCTGGACTTGTCTTTCAGGCGACTTAACGGTTTATCCCAAGATCCAATCACCGATCTTGAGTCTGTCGTTATAGTATGATGGATAGTAAAATTATGGTAAAATATTATCAAGTCAGGTAGCATTCTATGCGCCTAAACCTTCGTGGCTGATGAGATATGGATTGATGGAAGACCAGTATAAATGGTTTACCGAAATTTCACTCGAAGCACAAGAAAAAATAAAACAAAAGGTATCTGAATATATTCAGTCCGGAATGGGACGGTGTAAGTGCGGCCCCCTGAGCATTAGTATCGCCACGGACCCCTTCGACTCTTTTTTCAAAGCTCGGATTCGATGCAAATGTGGGCTTACTGACGAATGGGGTGTGATTGAAGGAGGACTACAGTCATCATGACCCTGCTTGATTGAGAACATAAATAGCGAACGCACTTCCCTTCCGTCCAGGATGGAGTTCTTTAATGCCTGGAGACCTCTCTGTCTATATTTCTCTCCTCCATGGAATCTCTTTTTATATTTCATTCTATGAAGCGCTGCACTATAATGCGAAGAGATGAAGAAACTCTCCGTATTTCTATTGTTATTCACATTGACTGCCTGTGCCCCGATTCCGTGGCACGTCAAGGAAACCAAATCTTCGCTTCTTGATGCAACAGAGGTCTCCGTCGGCCCTGTCTGGACCTATAGCACCACGATCAGTTTAAGCCTTTACAGGCGGACCAATATGCCGGAGGGGAGGATCATTCTTATCGCCCATGTCCCTGGTATCCGCTTATTTTCAAAAGAACCAAGCCTTCTGTTCCAGATCGATGGTGCTGTGGTTACTTTTTCTTCAACCGATGAACGAATACGAGTGAATACCGACCCGGGGTCAGTGAGTGGAAATTTCTTTGGCCTATCAATATCTTCTTCCTCAAAACACTATGAAATTGATGATGTGTTTCTGAAACGTCTCATCAATGCCGAAAAAGTGATCGTACAAATAAAACTAAAGGATTCACTTGAAGAAGGAGTGTTTTCAGATGATCGGGCCGAGGCCCATCAAGCTTTTTCCAACTTCTACGAACGGATCAGCGGGCAGTCATTTCTGCTTCGGCGGAAAGCCCAAAAAGGGAACCCCAGAAGGAGAGCGAGTGACCGTATCGTCGTTCCTTGAACCCGCATCGCATGTTCAAAGCGGCCTTGTGAATTCAGCCTCAATATGAAATACTGTCCAAATTCATCATACTGAATAGGATTCTATGCACAAATCTTTTTTCTCATTACTGCTCCTTTTTTTCCTCTTCGTAGATGATGCCTCAGCAGGTTTGGGAACCACAACTTTAGGCTCCGGGTTAAGTTTCGGGAATATACGATCAGAAGGCCGGACGATTGACGGGCTAAGTCTTCACATAGGAACTCTATTTCGCTCCAACCTTGATCCACCGATAGATGAAATTAACGGCCTGGCCATCGCACTTGCACCGGCATCTCGAAAGATGAATGGCCTCTTAATCAGTCCGCTCTTTGCGGAAACCAGGGATGGAACCACAGGGATAGCGGTCGGCCTGCTCAGGACAGGGGGAAGACAGATGGAGGGAATCTTTCTGAGTGGTTTCGCAATAGGTGGAAAAGAATTGAGGGGTCTCGCTGTCAGTAGTGTTGTATCGTTCAAGAAGAGTATCGATGGAATTTCGATCGGAATCATCGGGAGTTTCGCTGAGCAAGCAAGGGGACTCGTCATCGGGGGGCTCTATGCGGTTCCGACTGAAATGCGGGGCGTTTCCATTGGCGGAATATTGAGCGGGGCGGACCAAAAGATGATCGGGTTATCCATCGGGCTCGTCAACGGGGCGGACGTATTCTATGGTGTCCAGATCGGTGCATATAATGTTGCCAACGAGCTTCACGGGATACAAATTGGAATTTTTAATTTTGCCGGAAACAACCCCACTTTTCTCCGTTGGATTCCGGTCATCAATGCACATTTTTGATTGAAGAATCCTGATGAAGAAAATTACCTTAATCCTTGCAGCTATTATCATCCTCATCGGTATACCTGCCTTGAGCTATCCGGAAAGTAAGAAAACCGTTTCAAATAAGATATTCGGGAAAGTCCTGAAAGCAGAAGGAGTATTTATCCTTGTGATGGATAAAGAAGGGAGGACACACAAATTTCATCTGGATGAAACAACCCGTCTAAACGGGAAAATCAAGGCCGGGATGGCCGTTGTTATTGAGTCAAGCGATAGCGGGCATGCCGTTTCAATCTCCACCAACGATCCACAAAAGTAATCGCACCCAGACTAGAAGTTTCTTAAATATATCTAAAAACACCCCTCAGACTGGAGATACGGTCAATATCCTCCCTTTCTCTATGATCGTTGGTCCGATCGACCAACAACGGCTTCATTCCAATAGAAAGTGCTCCCCTGATGTCATTATGAATACTGTCCCCGACATAAATCGATTCGGAGGGAGAGATATTGGCCGCTCCCAGAGCAGCCGCAAAGATCTCAGGTGAAGGCTTGGCCATGCCATGCCGGCTTGAAAAAAAAATCTCGCTGAAGTAGCGGGAAATATTCAGTGCTTGGCAAATTGATTCAAGGCGAGAGTCGAAATTTGAAATAACCCCTATATAGTATGATCGAGCATGGAGACCCTCCAAGACTTCAATCGTCTCTGAAAAAAGAACCCATCCTTCCGGACCGGCAAAAAAAAAGTATACTTCATCAAAAAATGCTTCAAAGGATGGAAATGGAATCCCTTCAAAAACCTGACGGACAACTTGTCGCCACCAATTCCGCTCCAAGCCATTTCTCTCATGCTCACCCGCCCCTGGAAAGGCCAGAGGGCGGGTAAGTTCAAATACTTTTTTAAAACGATTATTTAATACAAGCGGGTCAACTTGAACCCCATGTTTCCCTGCGATGCGACTGTATTGGATTCCCACACCGCCTTTTACATCAAACAGAGTCCCTCCTGCATCAAAAAAAACCCCTTTGATCATTCGACCTTCAACTCTCTTTTTCATGGACAAGCCCGGATTCCCGATCTGATCCATCCTGCGGCGTGTCCGAGCTTCTTAAGGATCGATTCATGACCAATCCCTTCACCAAAGGATACAACATCTGATGCGTTGGAGTGGGAATATTTACTTTCTTCCCTCGGCGGATGATCGCACCATTCAGGTATTCTATTTCAGTCTGTTTTCCATTCTTGTAATCTTCATACATCGACGTATGGTAATTTCTAAACGGGTTTGATGATGAAATCGTCTCACGGATGGTGTCTGGATTCAGGCGGATCCCTTCCGCAGATGCCACATCCATCACCTCGGAAATTCCCCTTCGGACAATCTCCAATAACGAAGGAGAATCCAATATCAGCGAGATGGGTGCATCGAGAATAACAGATAAGGGGTTGAAGGTTGCATTCCAGCACAATTTTTCCCATTTTGCCTTTAGAATTCTGCTTCTCAAAGTGTATGAAATTCCGGCCTTCGAAAACAAGTCATAAATCTGGGTGGCGCGATCACTCTTCTCTGCTGACAACTCTCCCAGGGAAATCATCCCCCGCCTGTAATGTTCTATCACCCCTGGGGAAGCCAGCCTGGCCGTAATATAAGCCAAGCCCGCGACCACACATTCGCGTTTATAATAAGACAAGACCTGTTCTTCGATATCCACACCATTTTGCAGGGTGAGAATCACCGCTCCCTTTTCAACAAGTGGTGCAATCTCCTTGAGGACCGGAAGAATGTCATAACATTTGACGGCTAAAACAACGAGATCCACTGAAGATATTTGTGAAATGTTGTGAATAAGGAAGGGATGAACCCAGAAATCGCCATGAATACTCTTAATCGTCAGACAATTCCCGGAAATATGATCATAGGTCTCCGGACGGACAAAAAAAGTGGCATCCGCACCAGACTTGCAAAGACGTCCACCAAAATAACCTCCGACAGCTCCTGCCCCAACGAATAGAATTTTTTTTAATCTTTCTAGATGTCACTTGACCTGTATTACCCACTCATTTAAGAGATCTCTGATGAAGTCTGAGGTGAATACGCATCGCGCAAGTATAAAAACAGTTAAGCTCAACTCGCATCGAAGAATCCCCCCAGCTTGCCGGAAATTTCTTCCATTTAGATGGAGATCTGATGTGTCTATTCAAGACGAAAATCGAAGAGAATAGCCTGATATTTGGAAGAATCCCGCCCTGCGAACAACAGGCCGCTCGCTCGGTCTGTGTGTCCGAGTAATTATACCATGAGCTTATTGAAATCGTTTTATTTCCCTGTGTTGCGATTGCACCTCCTTATATTTTGTGTTAAGATTTCGATCGCTTTGAGGATTCTCGGTCCAGAAGGATGGAAATTGGGCACGCTATACGCGTTTATCAGGAAGAAGTTCGTCATTTGTTTGCGAAGGAGAAAACTCATGTCCGGAATGCTCGTCGTCAGTTTAAAGGTGAAGAAGTTTATTCAGGGAAAAGCGCAGTTTAATTCTTCGGCTGAATTTCTGTCAGAACTAAGTCGCCAGGTTGAAAATATCTGTCTTGAAGCCATTGAAAAAACACGACAAGATAAACGCAAAACACTAAAAGCGCGTGACCTGTCTTAAGGAAGCTCTGAATAGGGTGAGTTTTCCAGGAAAAAGCTCGCTTCTTCTTTACAAGCCGAAAACATATAACAGCGAGTGACCAGGATTAGGCAAGCGCATAAGGATAAAGGGTCTTTCTTCCATCTGCTCAAAGACTCCTCCGCTTCGGGGCATGGGTTCTTCCAGGTCGCGGCTATTCTCTAATATCTTCACCCTGATTCAGCAAGAAAGACACAACCCTTCCCGCTTAATTTTGCCCGGTACATCGCCTCGTCGGCTTTCCTGATCAGGAGATGGCGGATATTGTCATTCGATAACCGCAGATCAACGTGATCCCTGAGAGAAGACAAGCCGATACTGCATGTCAGCCTGCCCTCGATCATAACCACTTTAGCTTCAGGATGGATAGGTACTGAAGTAAAGGTGAATTTCTGGATTGATTTGCAGACCGACTCGGCAACAGTAAGGGCTTGTGCCAGGCTGGTTTGAGGAAAAATGATGACAAATTCATCTCCCCCATATCGGGCAATCGTCACATCCTTGGATGGAACCACTTTCCTGAGAATAGTACCAACATCCTGAAGAACATGACTTCCGGTCATATGACCAAAAGTGTCATTGATCTCTTTGAAATGATCCATGTCCATGAAAAATAAAATAAGATCGTGCTTGCGCCGTTTTGCCAGGCGCACCTCTTCATCCAGTTTCAGATGAAAATACCGATCATTGTATAGACCCGTAAGACCATCCCGTTTTGACATTTCGCTATGCTTACGGGCATATAACACGTTTTCAATCAGAGTCGATGTGTACCCTGCAAAGATCTCCAATAACTTTAATTCTTTTTTAGAGTAGTACGTGAATTCAACAAGTAAGTGCAACTTTGGTAGTTGGAAAGAGAGGCAAGCTGCGGTAGGATCAGCAGTGTTTCTCAGACCATCACATCAAAGGAGCACTGATGAAAACCTACACGCAGCTTACCCGGGAACAAAGATATCAGATTTACGTGCTTATGAAAACAGGACATCATCAAACCAAAATTGCGGAGTTGATAGCGGTTCATAAATCAACGATCAGCCGCGAGCTTTTCCGTAATCGCGGTTTACGGGGCTATCGTGCGAAGCAGGCCCATCACCTGGCATCGACTCGGCGCAAGAGCAAGGCCAAACCCCGGATCGACTCCGCCATATGGGTGCTGATCAGACAGCTCCTGCGTGAAGAATGGAGCCCGGAGCAGGTCAGCGGTTGGCTCAAACGGGAAAAGGCTCTTCGTGTCAGCCATGAATATATTTACCAGCATATCCTTCAAGACAAGGGGCGAGGCGGTGATCTCTATCGGCACCTCCGTTGTAAAAAGAAGAGAAAAAAGCGCTACGGCTCTTATGATCGACGGGGCCAGATCCCTAATCGGATCAGTATCCACGACCGGCCCGCGGTCGTGGATTCAAGAGGCCGCTACGGCGACTGGGAGGTCGACACGATCATCGGCAAAGGGCACCGCCAGGCCATCGTCTCATTGACCGAGCGTAAATCGCGTCTGGTGAGAATACGCAAGGTCCAGTACAAATCTGCTTCTCTTGTGACGCAAGCGGTGACTGAGTTGCTCAAACCGCTGGCCAATCGTGTTCTCACACTGACTTCCGATAACGGCAGAGAGTTTGCCCATCATGAGGCGATTTCAAGAGAGCTCAAGGCCACGTTCTACTTTGCACATCCCTATTCTTCTTGGGAACGCGGCCTGAATGAAAATACCAACGGGCTCATTCGACAATACTTTCCCAAAAGCAGAGACTTCTGTACAATCACTGATGAGGAAATCAATAAGGCCATGGAGAAATTAAACAATCGTCCAAGAAAAACATTGAACTTCAAAACACCCAATCAGGTGTTTTTTAATTCAAACCCTTTTGTTGCACTTACTACTTGAATCCGCGGTATGTCCTTACTCAGGAGGCGATCATTAATCTTTTAGATGCGAAAGGAATTTTGAAGAAGGAAGAAATATTGACGGAGATTAGGAGGTTGAGGATGGATACAAAGTTGAGGAATGAGGTTGGTGAGGTTTAATTAGGAAAACATGATTCCCCAGGAAGAGATTATCCGTGTTGCTATGAATGCGACCTTGCTCATTTTGTTCTGTCTTGTTCATAGTCTCTTGGCACGTGAATTTGTAAAAGCATATATCGAACAAATAATACATCGAGGCTTTTATCGGTTTACGTATGTCTTATTAGCCATCTTTACTCTGACGGCTGTAATGTACTTCTGGCAACCCATTGAAGGCTTTGTGTGGCATGCAGAGGATGCCCTCTATTGGATTCTGAATATTGTGTCGTACGGATGTGTTTTTGGAGGAGTTTATTCGATTTACATTATCAACTACGTCGACTTCTTCGGTATCGGTTCCCTTTTACCAGGCAGAAAAAATATCCCAGATAAGCCGCTGGAATTATCAACAAAAGGACCCTACGCTTATTGTCGCCACCCGATGTACCTCTTCTTTGGTTTAGCAGGATTCTCAAGACCGGTCATGTCTTACGGAGATCTTGAGTTTCTGATCATTGCCGCTATCTATATTGCTATCGCAATCCCTTTAGAGGAGCGTAATTTGAGAAATGAATTAGGGGAAATCTACGATACCTATCGTGCACACGTACCAGCGATAATCCCTAAACTGACTCCATGGAGATATATCTCATAAGGGGAATGTCGCCTTAAAGGTTTTCCCCTTGTGACCTCCGAAAAAGGGCTTTTACAAGGTCGTCAGATATTAGATGAGGTCTTTTCCCTGTAATGTTGTTTTTTGATATCACCCCATCGGTACAAGGTTTCTCCTGGAAACCGATAAAATCTATGCCTGTTTTTTCAGGCAGCGTTGGGAGAAAAGCGTTTGCGATTTGGTAGTTCTTCCGATACTATCACCATGACCGAGAACAAGACAGGTTATGAGACAGAATGAGTAATACTGTCTCATAGGGTGCCATTTACACGTGAGAATGGTATCCGGATAATGGCCCACCTGGCGGTTTGATTTTTGATGCAAAAGGAATCAACGACAATTATTTTTCGCGGAAGGGAATTATAATTGTCGCTGATCAGTAGAATTGTTAATTGTGTCACAGGTTTTCACCGTTTAATCCTTCCTCGCCCTTTTTCCCCATTCTCTCATGCCAGTTGAGACATTATTCTCCCCCTGATGTCACTAATAGGAACTACGATTGATTTCTCTTGGTAATCCTCAATTCTCAGTGTGTTGATTTTTGAGAATTAGTAGATGTTATCGATAATTCTCAGAGATTCAAAATTTATCGAGTTGTAAGATAACTCTTTACCCCCCCCCGTTCCAAAAACCTGGCTCATTAACCAAAGTCTAAGTGGTTGATTTTTAATAGGGTCTGGCGTACATTTCTAACAGTCCAAAAACAAATGTTTTAGGTCACCATAACTTTGTTGTGATATTGCTTTTTCAAAGCTGAGTCTTCCCTTCCAAGAAATGTAAAATATGCCTGGTTTCTCAACATGAGTAGTGGCGGTCTTCCTGATTCTCACTATTTTTGGGGAAGATCACTTTTCACTAAACAAATCATAAAATGTGCTCAAGTTCGCTCACTGCGTTCGCGGAGCGCCTCCGGCGGAGAAGTCTATGGGCAGGATCACTGCCCATTTGGCAGTTATCTACAGAGTCACTGGGAGAGAAGATACTACTTCTTTTCAAAGTATGATGTGGGAATTGAGCTTGATGAAAAATGGTGAAAGCTTCGGGTGACGTTATCTATTAACCTCAAAAACTAATGGAGAAGATTATGCCAACATTATGTCGTGATGTAGACGATGTAAATTTTAAATCTGATCGAGTTAGGATTGCAAAACAGGAAGGTGAAGTAGGATTGGCACCATTCATCCGCTGGATTACTCTTCAGGCAGACGGTTGGTGTTCCATCGGT
Source organism: Candidatus Manganitrophaceae bacterium (assembly GCA_012960925.1). Lineage (NCBI taxonomy): Bacteria > Pseudomonadati > Nitrospirota > Nitrospiria > Candidatus Troglogloeales > Candidatus Manganitrophaceae > Candidatus Manganitrophaceae bacterium. The sequence continues at coordinate 34,908 of DUAG01000011.1, read as the reverse complement.
CTTTGTGCTTCGGGAACTTGTAAAGGCCATTTAAGGAATACTGAAGTCAGTTTATTAGAAGAAACTGATGAATACATAGATGTTGGGTTCAGTACCACTATTTACTGTAGCTGTGATGGTGGCGAAAGCTCGACAGACGATACTGGCAGCTCATCCGTTTCAAGTGGTGGGAATAGCGCAGACGATGGCAAATGTAGTCAGGCAGAAGAAGATGCCGAATTCCAACAGATGATTGGTTTTTATACCGATGCTGTTAATAATGCACGGCAGACTGGCTATCAGGCCGGGAATGACGCAGGATATTCTGATCCCGGGTTTGGAATGCATCGAGTTGGGAATTGTGCGGACTGGCAACAAGTGAGTTGGTCTGCCTTGGTTACTCGCGTTTGGAAATGCTGGAAGATTCAGCAAATTCGTGCAAGACGAGATTATAGCGTCTTCTCTTATCACCATTTTGTCAGACTTGAAGGAACATGCAGTGGTCGTGTGGTTTATCTCGATCCCTGGAACACCGGCAACCCGGATAAATGGGAAGCGGCAGATTTTCCATTTGAGGACGGAAATGGTTGGGTACACACGGACACACATACTCATGGAGCCGGGGATAATCCCCGCGATCCGGGGAATGACTGAGGGGACGCTGTCACCAGAGAGTAGAAAAGGTTAAACTTATCATTCCCACAGAAGAGTATGGGCGTCCTACAGGGGAGAGCTTGCTGAGATAGATCCAGCCCCGAAACATAGATGCAGCTTATTAAATAAAGCTTGAGGATTCTGGCTCCGTAGTTTCTTCAGAAAATGTAGTTGAAAGGCTACAAAGCGATGGTCATAACGCGATATAAATGTCATCAGCAAAAAAGTCGCTAAACCCAACTAGGTTGTACCCTGCGACCTTCTGTCGGAATCTTTAGCTAGCAAGTTGTCTTGATCGTTCGCGTCGAAGTGCAGCGTGAATGCGGAATTGAACGGCATAACTCGAATGACTTGTCCGCCAAGCTATGCGTAGCAGAGACATTCGTTTACTTTACGAGGATCTTTCCCCGCTTGGTAATGCAGGCCAAAGACGAAAGGCGCACAGAATATAGTAGAATAAAGGTTCTGTCGCAAAATACTCCAGAGGACAAAAAGGGCCTGACGATCTCAGTCTTTAAGCTGCCAATGAGTAAAATTGTTGGGCGAAGGTCTGATGTTGCCCGGCCCGTTGTTTCATCTGACCTTTGCGAATCATATGAGAGGGTTTCTTCTGAAACGCTATCGCTTTGTTAAGAAACCTCAGTGCTGCCTTCCGATCCCGCTTTGTAGTGAGGATAAAGTCAACCGTCAGGCCCTGTTTATCGACTGCTCGGTATAAATACTTCCATTTCCCTTTGACGGATACATAGGTCTCATCCATTCGCCAACTTAGGCCAACAGGTTTCTTTTTCTTTCTAAATTCTTTCTCAATGAAAGGAGTGAACTTTAAAACCCAGCGGTTGATCGTTGAGTGGTCCACATCGACTCCACGTTCTTCCATCATCTCCTCGATGTGGCGATAGCTCAAAGGATAAGCCAGATACCACCGGGTGCATAACAAAACAATTTCTTTCTCAAAATGATATCCTTTGAAACTCAGCATGAGGGCTCCAAGAGTATTGTTTATTTGATGCCACGGATGCTCCTATGAAATCGCTGGTGATAACAATCTGAACTTTGCGACAGAACAGAATATCGTTGTGCCATCTTTACGAAACCAGGGTCAACGCCAAGATATAAACTTCGTGGGGAGAGTTGTCGTAAAGATCATGGCCCTTCGTTGGGAATAATACCTGGTTGAAGTTCCTGGATAAAAGAAGCTAAAAAATCTAACTTGTGAATCTCTTTATCAACGGGGACTTTGTTAAAGACAATCACATCTAGATCGATTGTTCGTGGTCCGTTTTTATTCTCTGTTCGTACTCTTCCCAGCTTATCCTCAATGCATTTCAAATGTTCAACCAGTTCATCAAAATAAAGCTTGGTTTGTACGAGCAGGGCGCCATTTAGAAAATCATCCTGTTCGACGAAATCGACAGGTTTTGTGTAGATAGTTTTTGTTTCTTTCAAGATCGATGCGATCTGTGAGATTTCTAATCGAGCCGTTTGTACATTTTGTTCCGGATCAATATTCGATCCGAGACTGATGATTGCAGAATTATATCGATCTTTATCCGATACGCTTACAAGGACATTGTCGCAAAAACGCAAAGAATTTGGTTTTTCAACCGTCACGTTGACATCTACTATGGACGGGACCTTTTTTACACATTCCCATATAAGTTCGGCAAGCGTTTCTACTAAATTGAATTTATTGTTTTCAACCAAATGAATCACTTCTTTTGTGATTATCTTATAGTTGACCCCATAATCTATATCATCGAATTGAACGACTTTTGAGATATCGTATTTGTAGGATATTGATATAACGACATCCTGTAACTTTTCTTTTTCCCAGTCATTAAATCCGATATAAGTTCTTAATCTTAAATTTTTTATACAGACCTTTGAAAATTTCCCGGTTGAATTCATTTTATAAATGTTCTCCTCCATCAATAAACAGGGTCTGTCCTGTCGTAAAATCATTGTTCACGAAGAAAACCATGGCATCCTCAATCTGTTTTAGGGTGCCCGTTGATTTCATCGGAATATGTAAGGACAGTCCTTTTAAATACCCTGGTTCTTTTTCTTTTGGCGGTAAGATGAGTCCGGGTGCGATCGCATTCACACGAAAGTGTGGCGCCAAATCCATCGCGGCCATTTCTGTGAAAATTTTTAAAAACTTCTTTGTTAATAAATAGTCAAAATGTTTTGAGGTGTTTTTATTTATTTTTGAATCTAACATATTAATGACCAGTCCATTTTGTTTTGTTGTGGTGAATGATTTTGTGAGTGTGTATGCGCTCAAGAAGTTAATCCTAAGCAGTTTCATAAAAAGTTCTATCCCAATGTCTGAAATATTGGAGGGAATAAATTCTGAGGTGTTATTAATGAGTATTTTTAAATCAAAGACGTGGTTCACTCTTTGGATCAACTTTTCGACATCGGTCTCAACAAGAAAATCCGCTTTAAAAATATCGCAGACAACGCCTTTGCGGGTAATTTCTTCTTTGGTCTGTTCAGCTTGCAGTTCAGCTTTGTTATATTGCAAGGCAATGTCATAGCCCAGGTCGGCAAGCTTGAGGGACATTGCCTTGCCGAGTCTTCCTGCCCCTCCTGTTACTAATGCAGCTTTTCCTGTTTTCATTATTTGGACCTTCTATCTGGTGATGATGTCTGCATCACGATTTGCATTCTGATCAATTCTCAACCGAAATCGAGAGATGATTCTATTTATCTTCCACTCCGTTAGGATGGTCTTTTTCAATCGACTCCTCCGGAGACTCCTCGAAAATCCTCCGAATGACCTCTTCGATTTCCACCTCCTCAACGGATAAGTCTTCAATATGATATCCCTCGAGAAGCCTTTGGGTGATGTGTGCCACCTCCTTTTTTTGAACTTTTACTACAGCGTGGTGTGCGTCCCACACCTCAACTCCCTCTAAACCGGGTAGCGGGAGTGTTGTTTGAGCATCGGCAAAGCGAACCTTGATGACCTTATGGTCGCCATAACGTTGAGACAGATCAGAGAGCATGCCGTCGAAGGCAATGCGTCCGTGGTTGATTACAAGCACCCGTTTGCAGAGCTGCTCAACATCCTGCATGTAATGGCTTGTGAGGAGGACGGTCGTCTTTTTGAGCCGGTTATATTCCTGAATAAAAGACCGTATCTTTTCCTGTGAGATGACGTCGAGACCGATGGTCGGCTCATCCAGAAAGAGAACCCGGGGTTGATGGAGCAGTGCCGCGACCAGTTCGCATTTCATCCGTTCTCCCAGAGAGAGCTGCCGTACCGGCACGTCCAGGATATCCTTGAGTTTGAGCAGGTCCACCATTTCATCGATGCTCTTTTGGAAAACCAATGGGTTTACGTCATAAATATCTCGATTCAGCAGGAAAGACTCAGAGGGAGGGAGATCCCACCAGAGTTGATTTTTATGCCCCATGACGATAGAAAACTGTCGCTGATACTCACGGTCTCGCTGCCAGGGTGTGAAGCCCAGAACCTTTGCCTCTCCCGATGTTGGATAGAGTATTCCAGAGAGCATCTTCAAGAGGGTTGTTTTTCCAGCGCCATTGGGTCCAAGAAAGCCGACAAGTTCTCCCTCCTTCAAGGTGAAGGAGACAGACTTTACTGCTTCTTTATAAAGCGTCTTTCGTGAGAAAAGCCCTTTGAAAGAGCCCTTAAGGCCGGCCTCTTTCCGGTGGGTTTTGAAGGTCTTTGTCAGTTGGGTGACTTTAATTGCAGGCATTGATCAGATATTAATCCTTTAATTGTTGTAACGATCCAGCAGCCCCTCTTTTCCCCATGGCGGTGTTGCTGTGGTGCTCGAATCCTCGCGTAGAGACACATACGCTGCAGTTCTGCGCTCCTTGCTTTGCCCTGAAGAAAAATAGTGGCTGCTGGATCCTTACCATGAATGTAACAATTTAACTGCTTGCCGAGCTGTAAAAGTTCAAACTCCAGTTCCAGATAGAGAGTCCAAGGATTAAGCCGCCCACCGCAACGCTCAAAGAAATGAAAATCAGAGAGGGATCGGCACGGCCCACCAATATCGCGGCGGGTGTTGTCGCAATTAAACTGCTTGGGAGGATGAAGGTGAAGAAGACTTTTCCCAGGCCGTGGTAGATGTCACGCGGATAGCGTGCCGTATTTATAAAGTAGTAGACAATGGTATTGAGTTCTTGTGATTTCACCAACCAGAAGACCAGGCTGTTGATGAGGAGGCAGAGCGCGTAATAAATGGCAAGGGAGTTCAAGAGCATCAGGAGATAAAAAGGAATACTGACCCAGCTTGCTTCGCTAAGATGTGAAAATCCGTACACAACGAGCAAGAGCCCCATCAAACCTTCTCCGAGACTGTCTGTGAGGGAAACATGGCGGAAGGCCAGGTGGGTGGCCGGAGCGATGGGTGATGTGAGCATGACATCGAAATTGCCTGTGCGGACATAGTTTCCCAGTTCAAGAAACCCTTTTCGAAAAGTGAGGTAGGCGAGTTCCCGAACGATGCCAACGCTTCCCACCAGGATCAAGGTCTGATGAAATGTCCACCCTCCGACGGTTTCGACATTCCCATAAAGGATGGTGAAAAAGAAGACATTCATCATCATGAAAAAAATATCCATGCCGACATTAATGGCAAAATTTGCGCGATATATCATCTCATTCTTCAGGTTATGGCTCAAAAATGAGCGATAGAGAGAGAAGTAACGGAAGAATATCGTCGTACCCTTATTTACCGACAGCTTCATAGCGTGCAATCCCGCGCCGTAAGGCGAATTGGAGAAAAAAGTATAGAAAAATAATCCAGCCCATTGCGATCAGGAATCCTGGAAACGGATTGGTCTCTTTTTCCAAAAAAATCTGGATAGGAAAGAAGACCAGAAATCGAAACGGTAAGGCATTCGCGATCACCTGAAAGGACTCTGGAAAAAGATCCAGCGGAAGAAGGGCTCCTGCAAGAAAAAAGATACAATATTGGAGCATGTATTTGAATGAATTGACCTTCACGATCCAGAAAGCAAGGATGCCAATTGCAAAATCAAACTCGAACGCAAGGAGGCCGCCCAAGATCATTGAAAATATAAAATAGACAAGGGACAAGCCGTTGCTTGGAAACGAGACATGTTTGATGAGAAGAAGTGACAGGATGGCCCCAACCACCAGGATAATTAATCCTTCAAAGAGTTTCCCGGAAAGGTTGATTGTAAACCAATAGTGGAGATAGTTGACCGGTTTCACAAGAAAATTCGAAAAAGACCCCTCCGAGATTTGATCGCTGATTTCCCAGCTGATATAGGAGAGGACCATGCTGTTGATGATCAACTGAATGATGTAGTAAGTAATCAGGTCTGAGAGGGTGTAGTTCCCCAGGCGCTGATTACTGAGATAAATTGCGTTCCAAAGATAAAGAAGAACGGAGATATGAAGCAGGTTTCCAAGGATTGAAATGAATGTCGGACCCCGGTATTGAAGTGCATTCTGCCAGTTGACTTGAAAGACGGTCCAGTATTTACGCATCCGCCCAGTATACCGTTGTCGCTATTCCGCATGCCACTATTTTTTTGCTCCCCTTGCAGGTTCATTTTTGCTCGGAAGAACAAAAATCTGTCATCGATTGGGAGAAAATTTACATAGCTGAGGCGGCGGAAGAGAGATATTCGCACTAAATATGGGTGATCCTTCTAACAATATGGCATTTGTCCCAGGATGAACCAAGGCATGCGAATTGCTTCATTACGGCACATTGCAAAAAGGGGTGGTAACGATTCAAAATGCCACTGTCTTTATCATGCTCGCCGGGCCGCCAAAGGGAAACGCTTTGGCGATTTTTTTATTCGCTTCCGAAGAACACACATAGCGAGCGCAATCCTCGTCCTTCTAGGGCGGGCTTAGCGGTTGAATTAAAGATAAAGCCATTTTTCCTCTCGGGTCGGAGAATCCTTGCCGCTTTGCGTTGGGGTTCTTCAAAAGAGAGTGTTTCTATTTCATGGCGGGGGACATGAAAAACAATTGTGACGTTTCAGTCCGCCCATCTCATCCTCCATTGGGATCTTGCTGTGGAGTTTAATTTCTTAGATATAAACTCATACACTCTGGTGATCCGCTCCTCGCTTGACTGGAGAAAAATAGTGGCATGATGAACCTGTACAAAAAGTATTGTTTTTCGGGATGGCTCCGGTCCGAGTTCATTAATTCGGGTTTATTATAGAGGAATAACCATGGTCAGTAAACTGTGTGTTTTTCTGTTGATGCTCCTTTTTGCGGTCCCTGCGCGAGGACAGGATTTTTCGTCAGCGCTGCCGGTGAGGACCCCAGAGGCTGTGCCAAAGGTCAATATCGAGAGCCTCGGGACAAAAATCCAGACATTGAAGGAAGAAATACTGGACCTCAACAGCCGACTTTATAGGCTCCAGGAGGATCTCCTTTTTCGAGAGGACGCCTCCCTGGTCATTTTTCTTCGGGTTGAAGGGGAGGATTATTTCAAGCTTGATTCCGTCAAAATCCGCCTGAACGATACCATGGTCTCGAGCCACCTGTATTCCCATCGGGAGGTGACCGCCCTTCTCAAGGGGGGTGTACAGCGTCTTTATACCGGAAAGATCAAATCCGGTGTAAACGAACTGGTGGCGGTTTTCACGGGGAGAGACCCGGAAGAGAAAGCCTATGAGCAGGTAGAGACAATTTCAATCGAGAAGAAAGAGGGTGCAACTTTTATTCAAATCATTATCCGGGACGTTGCGGATAAGAAACAGCTCTCCGTACACGCGGAGGGCGTGGTATCAGAGGGGGATACGGCTCGGAAGAAATCATGGGAGATCCTTAAAAGAGAGGCTTATTACCATTATTTCATCAAGGACTACTTAACCGCGGGAACCCGCCTGAAATCGATCGAGGCCTCCGGAGAAGACTTAAAAGATGCCAGGATTAACAATGAGGCGAAGATTCTCTTAGGAAGTCTCTACCTGGCCTGGGGAATGGAGCAATCGGCCGTCCGGCTCTTCGGCGAATTGGATATGGAGACCCCTCCGGGAGAGAAACGGGATCAGCTTCTCCTCAAAGTGGTCAAGGTGCAGTATGAGCGTTCCCGATATCAAGATGCCCTTGAGACTTACAGATTAATGCTGCCGGGAGGGCGTCCAGACCTGATCACCCCAGATCGTTATTTGGAACAGGCCCGTTATCTGGCTGCCTTGAGCCATTACGCCTCGGGGTCTATTCAAGATGGGATCAAGGGCCTTAAGACCCTCCCTCCGGACAGTCCGTATTTCCCCTTTGCGCAGCTCACCTTGGCGAAGTCTTATTACCAGCTGAACAATTCCGCAAAATCACTCCTTTATCTGAAGGACTTAAGTGAAACCGATATCCGCAGGCGACAACATCTGAGGACCTTGACTGAGAAAAGCCGGTTGACCTGGGGGCAGGTTCTCATGGAGGAGGGTTACATTAAGGGGGCGCGCCGCGTTCTGGCAAATATTCCTCCGAAGAGCCCCTTTTTCCCGGATGCCCTCTTTGGTATCGGATGGTCTTATTTCAGGGAGGAAAAGTACTTAGAGGCGATCCTCGTTTTTCAGGATCTCATCCAAATTGTCCCGGATCATGACTATGCCTTGGAAGCCCTCACGGTTGTAGGCCATGGATATAAAAATCTGGGCGTTTTCCAGAGGGCACTCGACCATTATACCGGGGCCCCTGGCCCGTTTGTTCAGAGAAAAAATGGACAAGAGGGGCGCGCTGCCCGGATTTTTAAGGGACGAGCGCATTCGCTTCTGGGTCAGTCAATATAAAGATCTCTTAAAGCTGGAGTCTCATCTCGACCAGAAATACCGTGAGACGGAGGTTTTTGAAGAAAGGCTTTCCCATCGGGAAGCACTTTCCCCGCAGTATCTTCCAGCGGTGCAACGCTTTTCCGGAGAGGCAGGCCGGAGCGGTTTGCGCGTTGCTGTCCCGGAGCCTACAAAGGACCTCGAGCCTTTTCGACGCCGGATCGCTTCGGCCCGGGCCGACCTGATCGGACTGAGAGGAAGGACCATTGCCTTGAGAGAGGCGCTTCTTCCCCCGTTGCGAGGAATTCTTCTAAGGGCATCAGAAAAATGGCTCAACCGGATTGTGCGGCTGGTGGCTGAGGCGGAGTTAAGTCAGATACAGATCCTCGATGGTCAGGACGGGGGGATGAAACCATGAAAGAATTCAGGCTTCAGGGCATCCACGGAGTTCTCTTTATTTTTTTGTTTATGGCAGGCTGTTTTGGACCAAGTCCTTATCGGGTGGGTAAGGCACGAGTCCGTGCCCTGGCTCAGGAGGTGGCTTTGCTCCGGGGTGAACCCATCCTCTCCAAGAGAGGAGAACTCCATAAATACAAGACCTTCCTGACAGCATACAGCCGGATGCCTTCCAAGTTGAATGCGTCCGCGCTGAAACGGATCGGAGATCTTTACATGGATTCAGCCAACAAGAAATTTATTCAGGATATGGAGGCCTATGAAGTCAATCCGGAAGGCCCCCTTCCCCTGGTGGATTATCAAAAAGCAATTGAGGCCTACAGTGTTCTGCTTCGCTCCAATGACGATTATCCGGAGAACGACAAGGCCCTCTACTCCCTGGCCCGGGCCTACGCGGAGAGTGGAGAAAGAGATCTGGCCATCCCCCTGCTTGAGCGGCTCATTAACGAATATCCCGCGAGTCCACAGAGGCTGGAGGCCTACTTCCGCTTGGGAGAGTATTACTTTGACCGGAATCAGTTTGAAGAGGCGGCAGAGGCCTATACACAAACACTCTCCCCGAAAGACCCCTTCTTCCACGATAAGGCCCGCTATAAGCTGGGGTGGACCTACTTCAAAATGAAAACCTATCCCGAAGCCATTCATCAGTTTATGGCCCTGATTGAAGAGATGACGGCCATGCAGTCCACCTTCTCCCCGGAAAACGGCACCCTAGTCTGGGAGGCCTTGACCTACGTGAGCATTTCTTTTCGAAACCTTGGGGGAGCTTCAAGCCTGGCAGCCCATTTTACCGAACATGGGTCACGAAGATATGAAAAAGATCTCTACCTGATGATGGGGAATCAGTATATGGCCGAGCAAAAAATCCAGTCCGGCATAGAGACCTATCAGACCTTCATTCGGCAGCACCCCGATGCCCCGATCGCGCCGATCTTTTCTTCCTATATCATCGAGGCGTATTTAAAGAAAGGGGAGGGGGAGAAGGCCCATACGGGGCGCATCCAACTGGTCAGAGATTACGCCTCGGGAGGCCGCTGGCACCGTGCGAATGACGTTGCGGCACGGAAGAGGGCCCGCCCTCTGGTCAAGGCGGAACTGCACCGCCTGTCTTTGTCAGCCCATGCCAGGGCTGAAAAGAAGAAGGGTGAGAAGCATTACCGGGAGGCGGCCGGGTGGTATCGGAAATTTCTGGTGGCCTTCCCGAAAGAGAGGGAGTCCCCGGAGGTCCAGTTTCTGCTCGGGGAAAGCCTGATGGCCCTGAAGCAGTATGCCGATGCGGGAGCCGCTTTCGCGACGTCTGCTTACGGCTACGCGGATCGCGGTCCGGAAAGAAAGGCGGCCTATGCCGCCGTGGTGGCCTATCAGAAGGTGAAAACTCCGGAGGGTGAGGATCAGTTTGTCATTCTCTCAAAACGATTTGCCGATAACTTTCAGGGTGATCCCCAAGCGCCCCGGTAGCCCTTTTTGAGACCGGCTTGCTCTTCGAGCTTTTGAAGCAGCCTGAAAAGGCGATTGAGACCTATGGCCTGCTGGTTCGGGGCTATAAGCGCTCACCGCTGGTGGCTAAGGCGAACCTTCAGGCGGGCCTCGCCTACGAGGCCCTGGGAGAAGACCTCAAGGCAGCCGCGGCCTTTTCTGAGGCCGCGAGGCGGATGAAAGACAATGAGGAGGTCCGGAATCTCTTGTGGACGGCCGCCGAACATTATGAAAAAGGAACGCTATGGAACAAGAGCTATGCTGCCTTCTCCCGCTTCATTAAACGCTTTCCAAAACATCAGGATGTTCCTGAAGCTCTTTTCAGAATGGCAGAGGCCCGACGGAAGGTAGGAAGGCTTCAGGAGGCCGGAGCGTTCTATAAACGGGTGGTGAAGCAGGACCCGGGCACGTTGTTTGCGGCACGAGCCCTCTTTCAGGAGGGGGAAGCGTCCTTCAAACACTTCAAGGCCATTCGGATAAAAATCCCCCTCACGAAGAGCCTCAAAAAGAAGACCAGAGCCTTTAAAGCGGTGATCAACTTCTATACAAAGGCGGTTGAGACGCGGGAGATGGAGGTCGTTACCGTTTCTGCCTACCGACTGGGAGAGGTCTTCGAGCACTTTGCAGCGTCGCTCTTGAATGCGGAGCGCCCGAAAAACCTCAATGATGCGCAATTGGAAGAGTACATGTTTCAGTTGGAAGAGAAGGCCTATCCCTTTGAGGAAAAAGCCGTCACAGCCTACAAAAGCAATGTTCATCGTACGCAGCAGACGGCGGGTCCATACAACGAGTGGGTCCGAAAGAGTTACGATCGCCTTGCCGATCTCCGTCCGGTCTTTTATCGGAGGAAGGAGCACACTGAGCAGATTGTCTCCAATGTGGATCCCAGGGTTTTCTTTCTCAGTTCGGGTCAGGAGACCCTTGCGCGTGTGATGAGGGAGGACTGATGCAGACCCTTCGACTGTTTGTGTGGATGCCGATCTTTTTCTTTTTACTTCTTTCCGGTGGGTGCATGAGGACGATGCCCTTGCTGGATATGACCTCTCCCGTGGTACCGGATCGTAAGGTCCTGTTGGAAGTTGTGCCTGAGCCCGAAGCGGAGGTGTCGGAGGAGGCACAGAATACCGTGCCGGAGACTGAGTCAAAGGCGGCGATGAATCAGGTATTGTATCAATTCCAGAAGGGGATTCAGCTCCTCGAGAGAGGCAGGTCGGAAGAAGCCCGTTTTCTTTTTGAAGAACTTCGGGAGCGTTACCCGGAGGTCAGTGTTGTCCATAACAATTTGGGGGTTACTTACAAGCGCCTGAGCCTTCTGCAGGAGGCGACCCGGTCCTACCAGAAGGCGATTGATCTTCAAGGGGGAGGCTACACAGAGGCCCACTATAATCTTGCAATCATTTTTCGGGAGCAGGGTGCATTCCGAAAGGCCGAAGTGATTTACCTTAAGGTTATTGCCTTAAATCCGGAATTCGAGGATGCCCACTATAATCTGGCGGTCCTCTATGACCTTTACCTGGACAAGCCGGAAGAGGCCCTGCAGCACTACCGTAAATATATGGAACTTGTTGATGGAAATCATCAGGAAATCGAGCTCTGGGTCACGGCCCTTCAGAAACGGCTGTCCACAAGTGTATCCGAGAAAAAACCGGAGAGACAATAATGAAAAAATTTATTACGGGGGCAATTGCTTCCATCTGTTTTATGCTCTTGTTTATCCTCCTGACCGTAACGCCGGGATTTTCAGAAGAAGGAGAGGGACAGCAACGCGGTCTGGAGCGCCTGATGATGGGAGGCACGGAGATTCAGGGGACGGTTGAGAAGCCGCATGTCGTTTATGTGGTCCCATGGAAAGATGACGTTTCCCCATCCCGACAGGAAATAACGTATGAACGTAGCTTTCGAGAAGAGATCCTGGAGCCGGTCGATCGTGACCGCTTCCAGCGCCAATGGGGGAATGATCCCAGAATGTTGAAAGGAGACCGTCGATGAATACGGTAGTCGTGTTAATACAGTTTTATCGAGAGGGGGGTATTTTCATGTACCCGCTCGTCGGAATATTGGCCATTTCCACTGCGATTGTTCTGGAGCGTTTTATCGTCCTGATGCGGTCCAGCGTCAACACTCAGAAGCTTTGGGACAAGGTTGCGACCGACCTCCGCTCCTGCACCCGCTCCAACCGTCCGCTGGGCCAGGTTATCGGCGCCGGGATCGGGGGGATGAAGGATTCACTATCCCGAGAAGGTATTCAAGATACGATGGATGAGGCCGCCATGGAGGTGATGCCCAGACTGGAGGCCCGCCTCCATTATCTTCCCAATCTGGCCAACGTGGCCACGCTACTCGGGCTCCTGGGAACCATTATCGGACTTATCCAGGCCTTTACGGCGGTTGCTGTGGCCGACCCCTCGCAGAAGGCCACCTTGCTTGCGAAGGGGATTTCCATGGCGATGAATACCACCGCTTTCGGCTTAGTGGTCGCCATCCCCATTATGCTGATTTACAGCTTTCTCCAGGTCAAGACCAATCGGATTCTAGAGAGCCTGGATATCTATGCGCTGAAGCTTTTGAACCTTTCTTCCCGGCTGAACATTAAAAAAAGCGGCCTGTCTTCCAATGGGGGAAAAGAAAGCAAGTGGCGTAACGGAGAGGCGCAACGGGTCAAGGGAGAAATCCATGCCAACTAGGGAGGACCGCCGCATTACCCGACGAAAGAACTCGGGAGACCTTTCCCTGAACATTACCCCTTTTCTGAACCTCATGGTGGTGTTGGTGCCGGTGCTTTTAAGCGGGGTTGTCTTCTCACGGGTGGCCATTCTGGAGATGAGTCTTCCCTCGGTTCCGACAAAAGAGGTACACGCCGAGATGCCCAAAGAGACCTTTAAATTGATCGTGACCATTCGCCGGGATGAGTTGGTTGTCCGGGGAAGCGGGGTCGGCACCCGGCGTCTTCCAGGAAAGAAAGGAACATACAACCTCAAGAAGCTGGCTGTGCTCCTTCAGAAGGTCAAGGAAAAATATCCTGGAGAGAAGTCCTTGATTTTGCTCAGTGAGCCTGAGATTCCCTATGAATCACTGATCGCAGTCATGGATACCTGTCGGGAATACCAGAGCGATCTGCTCTTCCCGGACATCTCAATCGGGGAGGTGAAACCGGCATGAAACGAATGAGATGTCTACAGAAGCGGAACAGGCGAAGTCCTGCGGTTCAGCTTTCACTCACCAGCCTGATGGATATCTTCACCATTCTTTTGCTCTTTCTCTTGATGCAAATGGGAGGTGAAGGGATGGCCCTTCCGACTTCAGAACAGATGAACCTCCCGACCTCCACCTCGCGGGAGAATCCCCACCCCACCGTTATCCTCATGGTCACGGAGAAGGAGATCCTGATTGAGGGGAAAGCGATCATGAGTGTGAAAGAGGCCCTCAATATGAAGGGGAATATTCTTTTTCCGGTCAAGGAGGCTCTGACCCGGCTGGCCGAGCAGACAAAGACCCTCGCCAGCCAGAATACTTCGGTAAAGTTCAGGGGGAAAATCACGGTGATGGGAGACTGAAAGATTCCCTTCCGATTGCTGAAAAAGGTGATGAGTACCTGTGCGCAGGCAGAATTTCCAAACATCGCCCTGGCGGTGACGAAAAAAGAAGAAGTCGGTTAGGAGGATTTAGATGTCTGATCTTGCGTTCCGGGAAGAAGACCTCTTCCAGAAAACGCTCCGGTATTCCCTGGGCTTCTACCTTATCTTGAGTCTCGTCGTGGCCATGGTCAAACTTCCGAAGCCTAAACCGACGGATATCCGGGATCTTCCCAGGCGGGTGACCAAGTTAATCCTGGATCCACCCAAGCCTGTGCCGGCACCCCCTATCCGGAAGAAGATCAAGCCGAAGCCGGTGGTCAAGGCCAAGGGCTTAGCCAGGGAAAAACCGAAGGAAAGGCCCGGGAAAAAGATTGGCAAAAGAAAAATAGTCAGGAAAAAACCGCCTAAGTCTACCTCTGTGCAACGGAACCGTGAGATCGTCCGAAAAAGCGGGCTTCTGGCCTTCCTAGTGGGGGAAGAGCTTTCTGGAAGCCTCGGTGCGATTATTGAGGACAAACGTCTGGACAAAGCACTCTCCCAGGCCAGTATCATTTCAGCCCCGATACGAAAGGGAAGCCACCGCCCGGCTGTGAGCAAAAGCGGTTCAAGCCACAGCAAAATCGCGAACAAGAAAATCGAAAAATTTGGAACTCTGAAGAAGAAAGATCGGGTTCGGCTTGCAAAGCGGGAAAAGGTGACCGTCACCCACTTCAGCGGGACCGGCGGGGAGACAGGGGAGCCGGGCCAGGGGCTAGGCGGCGGGGTGGGCGTTCGCCTCAGAGGGAGCGGTTCGGGCAGGGCTGAGATCGATTATGATGCCATTGCCCGTGTTGTTGAAAAATACAAAGGAGGCCTGATTTTCCTCTACAACAGAGAACTTCGCTCCAATCCGATTCTGAAAGGGACAGTCACCGTGGAGTTCTCCATCGACGAGAAGGGAAAGGTCGTCGAAGCACGCGTGGTCAACAGCAGCATGGGCTATGCCCGCCTGGAAAAAGCCCTCGCGAGGCGGATTAAAATGTGGAAATTTCCTGAACTTTTTGAAGGAACTATCATTGTCACCTGCCCCTTTGTTTTCTTTCCGGCGTAGAATCGTCTCGGAAGAATAAGCACCCGGCCTCTGAGTCTTCTCTTCCATAAATCTGTCCGAACGGGTACTTTCCGGCCATCTCTCAAAAGAGCAAGTATGCTTGACTTTTTTGGTATTCCTGATACCGTACGTCCAGAGATCAGACGGGGGTGTGGTATCCTTTATATCTGATGTTTAAGTGATTTACTCAAGGCTTTTCCTGAGAGGCATTTTATGGGGATTGAAGGGAGCGGTATGGATAGAATCGCGGATGCAATGCGTCGGCCTATTGAACAATACATGGAACAAATGCGCGGTCTGGCTGCGTCCAATGGACTGGCTTTAACGCTTTACGGTGCGATTACGGCAGGTTCATTCGATAAGAAACGGCATACGGTTCGGAGTGTCTTTGTCCTGAAAAAGGTTGATCTGAAGATGTTACGCGAACTGGCCAAAAATGGAATGAAACTCGGCAAGACCGGGATAGCCGCGCCCTTGATCATGACGCCGGAATATATTAATGCCTCCCTGGATACATTTCCGTTGGAATTGATCGAGATCCAGCAAAGTCATCTGACCCTTTTCGGAGAGGATTATTTCAAGGCGCTTTCATTCGAGGACGATGATATTCGGCATGCCTGTGAGCGGGAGTTAAAGAGCATCCTGATCGGAATGCGTCAGGGACTGTTGGCTGCGGCAGGTCGGGAAAAGCTCTTCGCCGAGGTCGAGGCCGATATTGCGGAACGCCTCATTCGGACACTCCGGGGCATCCTCTGGTTAAAAGGAAAGAAAGAACCTCACCCGGCATTGGAGGTTGCGAATGAGGTGGAAAAGGTGATCGAATTTAAATTGCCTGGATTGAAAGAAGTTCTCCGGATGTCAGGGGAACATGGCTGGGACGAATTTGTCATGCTTTATGGGGAGATCGAGGTTCTCGTGGAGATTGTTGATGCGTGGTAAGCGGATCTATTGTCCCCTTTTTATTTTTGTCCTGCTTGTTCTTGGATGGCCGTCTCTCTCAAGTGGAGAGGTCACGGTTCGGGACCCCGGACGTTTTATCGTCGATCAGGCCGGCATCATCAGTGGGGGAATCAAGCAGGGCATGGAAGGATGGCTGCGTGAGTTAGAGCAGAAGACGACCGCGCAGATCAAGGTCCTGACAGTGCAAACTACGGATGGTGAGGACGTCTTCGGCTTCGCGCAGCGTCATGCGGAGCTCTGGAAGCTGGGCCGGGCGAAGGAGGACAACGGCGTGTTGATCCTCCTGGCCGTGAAAGAGCGCCAGGTGAGGGTTCATGTGGGTTATGGACTCGAAGGGGTGCTTCCCGATTCGTGGGCGGGTTCCGCATCGCGGTCCGTCACGAAGCAATTTTTCAAGCAGGGCCAATTTGGCGAGGGGCTACACCGCTTGACGGTCCTCGTTGCCAACAAGGTGGCCGATGCCCAACAAGTGAAACTCAGCGGGATTCCTCCCCATCGTATGCGTGTTCGACAGCGCTCCCGGAGAAGAGGAGGTTTTCTCGGCGGGATACTTCCCTTATTGATGATGTACTTTCTCTTTTCTTCGATGGGCCGCCGCCGGGGTTACTCGCGCTGGGGAGGCGGGGGCGGAATGATGACCGGACTCCTGCTAGGCAGCATGCTGGGAGGGAGACGTTCCTCCTGGGGCGGGGGGTACGGCGGATCTTCGTTTGGAGGCGGGTCGTTTGGAGGAGGCGGTGGTTTTGGCGGCGGCGGCGGTGGTGCGGGCTGGTAGCAGTCGACCTGGCACGTTCACTTCCTGTTGTTTTGTAATGAGTGTGGAGAAATAAGATGGGTGCAAAGCGAATACTTTTGATTGTCCTGGGAGGGATTCTCGTCACGGTCCTGATGGCCGGGGGCTGTGTCTACTCCGGATACAATAAGGCTATTACTTATGACGAAGACGTAAAGAGCAGTTGGGCGCAGGTGGAGAACCAGTTGCAGCGTCGCTTCGAGTTGATTCCAAACCTGGTCGAGACCGTCAAAGGGATTGCCGGTCAGGAAGAGAAGATCTTCCTCGGGGTTGCGGAGGCGCGAAAGTCCTACTTTCAGGCAAACACGATTGGAGACAAGGCGCGGGCGGCCGGCGGGATGGAATCGGCACTTTCCCGTTTGCTGGTCTTGCGGGAGACCTATCCTCAGTTAAAATCAGATGCATCCTTTCTGAAGTTACAGGATCAACTGGAGGGGACAGAGAACCGGCTTTCCGTCGAACGAAAACGGTATAACGATTCCGTCAAGCAATTGAACACCTTTACCCGTAAGCTCCTCGGGCGCGTCTACGCAGGCCTGGCGGGAGTGGAAAAGGCCGAGTATTTTGAGATTGGTGATGAGGCGAGGAGTACGCCTAAGGTGAAATTCGGCGGTTAGGTCTTTGTCAGGACAACAGTCTCCCGAGGCCATGGGTTAAACCTCGGCTTTCCGGGTCTCGGCTTATTTCCGCTCCCAGAGCATCAGGAGTTCTTTTCCTTCCCGGTCGGGAAAGGAGCGGGGAGTCTTTTCTAATCGAAGTGTGAATTGAGGTGAGAAACGCTCAAGCAGTTCTTCTCTTGTGCAGCCGAAGGGAGGACCGCTTTCGGCTTGGATATGGTAGAACATCCCGATCAGACCCCCTCCCGGCTTGATCAGAGCCGCGACTGTTTTAACGTAGTCTCCCCTGAGGTCCGGGTTAAATGCGCAGAAAAATGTGTGTTCAAAGATCCAGTCGTAGGGGCCGAATTTTTTCTTAGGAAGATTAAAGAAGTCGGCCTGGATGAATTTGATCTTCTGAAGACCCTCCCGCTCAGCCAGTGGCCTTGCCTCCCGAATTGCCCCTTCAGTAATATCCATCCCCGTAACTTCAAACCCGGCCCTGGCCAGGGCCCTTGCTTCGTGTCCCCGTCCGCATCCCGGAACGAGGATGCTTCCAGCCTGAATTTGATTGTTTTTCAGGAGATCCATTAAGCCAGGTGACGCCGCTCCCTGATCCCAACCTGTATCTCCGTTTTGGTATCTCGCCTCCCAAAAGGCCGCGTCAACTTCTTCTTCGACCCGACCGATATGGGGATAGCGTTCTTCTTTCTGTTTATCCATTGGATGTTATGGCGAGGGAGGGTGTTCCTGACTGTCGGCCTTCATATTCGCTGATTTTTTCTTCGTATTCAAGTGTCAGGGCAATGTCATCGAGGCCTTTCAGAAGCGAGTTCCGTCGAAAGGGATCGATCTCAATTTTGATGTCAATTCCGTCATTCGAGGTGATCTGTTCTTTTTCCAGATTGACATCCAGTGTGTACCCAGGTGTCTTGCGAACCTTCTGAAAGATCGTCTCGATCTGCTCTTCACTCAGACAGACCGGAAGAATGCCATTCTTGAAGCAGTTGTTGTAAAAGATATCGGCGAATGACGGCGCAATAATGCAGCGAAAACCGTAATCCAGAAGCGCCCAGGGGGCATGCTCCCGTGAAGAGCCACAGCCGAAGTTTGCTCTTGTGATCAGGATCGTCGCATTCTTGTAGCGCTCGGCGTTCATCTCGAACGCGGGGTCCGGTTCTTTGCCATCGATGAACCGCCAATTGTAGAAGAGAAATTGACCGAATCCCGTACGCTCAATCCTTTTTAAAAATTGTTTCGGGATAATCTGGTCGGTATCCACGTCAGGAAGATCGAGCGGAGCAACGATTCCTTGTAACGTTGTAAAGGACTCCATCTACCCTTCCTCCGGAGGTGCATATTGACGAATATCAACAAAATGCCCTTCCACGGCGGCCGCGGCGGCCATGAGTGGACTGACCAGGTGGGTCCGACCTCCTTTGCCCTGCCGTCCCTCAAAATTTCGGTTAGAGGTCGAGGCACAGCGTTCTCCAGGTTCAAGGGTGTCGGGGTTCATCCCGAGACACATGGAACAGCCTGATTCACGCCAGTCAAATCCTGCCTCCTTAAATATCCGATCCAGACCCTCTTCTTCCGCTTGTTGCTTGATCTTCTGCGAACCGGGAACAACCATGGCGTCTACCTTTGAAGAGACATGTTTTCCCTGGACAAAGTGTGCCGCCCGGCGGAGGTCTTCAATGCGGGAGTTGGTGCAGGAGCCGATGAAGACCCGGGTGATGGCGATCTCTTCAATCGGTGTATTTGCCTTGAGCCCCATATACTCCAGAGCCCTTTCGGCTGATTTCCTTAGATTGGCATCCGACAGGTCGGCCGGATGCGGGACGCGCGCATCAATGGCGGCGACCTGGCCGGGGTTGGTTCCCCATGTGACCTGAGGGGCCAAAGATGCGACATCAATTTTTAAGCTGAGATCAAAGGACGCACCGGGATCACTCGGAAGTTTCCGCCACTCCGCGACCGCCGTATCAAAATTGGCCGGGGCGTATCGCCGTCCGCGCAGATACTTAAATGTCTTTTCATCCGGAGCGATCATTCCCGCCCGGGCGCCTGCCTCGATGGACATATTACAGATGGTCATGCGTTCTTCCATGCTCAAGGCCCGAATGCTCTCTCCACCATATTCAATAACATAGCCCGCGCCGCCTGCCGTGCCGATCTGACCGATAATGGCGAGGATCATATCTTTTGCTTCAATCCCAAAGGGACGCTTGCCATTGACTTCAATCAGAAAAGTTTTGGGTTTTTCCTGAATGAGACATTGGGTGGATAGAACATGCTCTACCTCACTGGTGCCGATGCCAAAGGCCAGTGTGCCGAATGCCCCATGTGTCGAGGTGTGACTGTCGCCGCAGACCAGGGTCACGCCTGGGAGAGTGAGTCCCAGATCGGGTCCTATCACATGAATAATTCCATGGTCGGGGCTCTTCAGGTCAAAAAGGGTAACACCGAATTCTTTGCAGTTTTCCGAAAGCGTATCGATCTGCTTTGCAGAGATTAAATCTTCAATCGGCAGGGACCGGTCTGTGGTTGGGACATTATGATCGGGTGTGGCAAAGGTCAACTCCGGACGGCGGACAGATCGACCGGAAAGTCTTAAGCCTTCAAAGGCCTGGGCAGAAGTGACTTCGTGTACAAGATGACGGTCGATGTAGAGCAGAGAAGGCCGTCCCGGTTCTTCGTGGACGATATGGGCCTCCCATATTTTTTCAAGCATCGTCTTTGGGGTCATGGGCTCTTTCAGGACATTCAACTCGAATGGAATTAAAAATTCTTCAACGATAAATTATTTTTGCACAGAAAAGCCATGGGCGCAAGCCTAATCCCCCGCCTAGGGGGCAAGAGGATATTTTCTATTTGTTGACGAGGTTTTGTTTCAGCGAGTTCTGTTTCGATTATCAGACCAGGAATAGCCGCTCTGGGAGCGTCCGGATGGACGTCTGGACGAGTTTCCGGACCGCCGGACGTTATCATTCCTACGAGTAAAGGGTCTGGGCGCGGGTTGCCTGGATCGGAAGGACTCGTCGCAATGATAGGCGTGTTCCATCTCGGCCGGCACCGACTTGCCCAGGAGGCGTTCGATGTCCCGTAGATTGGCTCTGTCCTCGGCGCAGCAAAACGAAATTGCCTCACCACTCGCCCCGGCACGTGCGGTGCGTCCGATACGGTGAACATAGGTTTCGGCCTCGACGGGAAGATCGTAGTTGATCACATGGGTGATGTCATCCACATCCAATCCTCGTGCAGCGACATCGGTGGCGACCAGGACGCGGGAGCGGCCACGCTTGAAATCGTCCAGGGCCTTGGTGCGGGCGGCCTGACTCTTGTTGCCGTGGATGGCGGTGCCGTTGATTCCGGCGGAGGACAGTTTTTTTACGACGCGGTTGGCGACATGTTTCATCTGCGTGAAAACAATGGCCTTATTGATTTCATGGGTTTTCAATAGGGAGACCAGAAGCGCATCTTTGTTGTTTTTTCCGACAAAGAGCACCTTCTGGTTGATTCGTTCAACCGCAGGTTTGTCTGGCGTAATGGTCACACGTATCGGGTTCCGGACCATGGTATGGGCCAACTCCAGCATTCTCGGGGCCATGGTGGCCGAGAAGAAGAGGGTCTGGCGCTTTTCTGGGATCATGGCCAAGACCCGCTTGATATCGGGAATGAAGCCCATGTCCAGCATGCGGTCCACCTCGTCAAGAATGAAAACCTCCACTTCATTCAGGTGGATGAATCCCTGCTGGATGAGATCCAGCAGGCGGCCGGGAGTGGCCACGAGAATATCAACCCCTCGGTTTAGCGCCTTGACCTGAGGCGTCTGGTTGACTCCGCCGAAGACCACGGTATGGCGGAGCCGCAGGAAGCGTCCATAGGTCCGGATGCTCTCCCCGATCTGTGCCGCCAGTTCGCGGGTCGGGGCGAGAATGAGGGCCCGGGGTGTTCCTCTTCGAGGTCTCCGGGCATCTTTTGAGAGCTTCTGGAGGAGCGGCAGGGTAAAAGCCGCGGTCTTCCCGGTGCCTGTCTGGGCGCTACCCAGAAGATCTCGTCCTTCCAAAAGGTGTGGGATGCTCTGCTCCTGGATCGGCGTGGGGGTGTGGTATTTCTCAGCGGCGACAGCCCGCTGAAGTTCCGGGATCAGGGTGGCAAAGACGCCTTGCGGGAGTTGGGGCTGCGCTTGAGCGGTGGGCGTACTGGGTGTGCGTGTGTCTATCGTTTCGTTCATTTCGTTTCCTCGTCCGGGGTTTTCACTTCTCTACCCGCCGGACGCGTGGAAAAGAAAGGACCGCAACAATCGCGGAAAAAATCGGGCGCCCCTGCCTTCATTGCCGGGATGCACTGCTTAATTGTTAGAAATCGCTTTTGGGATGGTACGGACGCGAACAGTGAACCTGCCGCGCGAGAGCATATTTCTATCGAGTCATGATACCGCACCATCGCAATGAATGCAAGCACTAAAATAAATCCGGATTCTGATTCCAAGGGATGCACTTAGTTTAAGGAATCATCCTTCCAGTATTTTGTGCCTTTAATCGTTGCCTGAAGGGCCAGGCCGCTCTCAGTCAACTGGTAGATCGTAATATTATCAAGAGTTGCCTCGCCCCCGATAGCCGCTCCTTTGTCGCTTGCCTTGAGGGCTGCATCTGCTTGAACGCCAAAAGCCCAGCCATGTTCTACAAAACGGTTCATGCTGGCGGTACTGTGGAAGATGAATACCACACGAAAGTCTTTAACGCCAAGGCCCAGCCCTAGGCCAACTTCAGCCATTCTCATAAACGTGTGTTTCCCTGTCTTGTTATTCTTGACGACCCCTTTTCCGCCGCCAAAACTGGCAAAAATGATATTGATGTTTGCGTTGCTGAAGACGGCATAACCCGGGGCACTTTTAATTTGAGATCTTACATCCGGTTTGTGTTTAAAGAGATCTGTGAGGACTTTATTCTTCATTGTGAGGATGGATTTTTGCTTGCTTGATGAAGCTTTAACTCCCGATGTGGCACATCCTCCCAGAGTGAACATCAGGAGAAAACAAATGGTGACCGATATGCGCTTCATGTTTACCCTCTTGTTTATCATTAAACAGCGTCATCCAAAAAAGAAGATGACTTCTTTTAGAAACACTCGATAAAATATACCACTTTTCAAGAACTTTGTATTTTTTGATCTGGGTGCGCTCTAACAAGGATATATTGTGATATGACTTTGTTCAGCGTAGAGTACTACCAGATCAACGAGGCGATGATCATGCGCTGGTTTCGTAGAACTCCGTACAGGACAAGGGGCATCCTTCTTTGGGGTTTTTTGATCGTATTCACCGGGGGGGGCATTTTCTTTTTTATGTCAGACCGGGAGGACACTTTTATCTATCCGGTACAGATCGCTGCAGGGGCCTACCATACCTGCAGTCGCTTTTCTGACAATAGCCTAAAATGCTGGGGAAGAAATGGGAACGGTCAACTGGGGAATGGAAGCTTTAAAAGAGCGCTTCTCCCGCAGAGTGTCTCGAAGATCACTTCTGCCAGCGTGGTTTCGACGGGTGGATTTCACACCTGCGTTCTTTTAGTAAACAGAAAGGTGAGTTGCTGGGGGACCAATGACAGCGGTCAGATCGGGGATGGCCTTTTCTCAGGCCGGCCTCATCCGAAAGAGATCTCTCAGATTGACGATGCCATCGACCTCTCTGCGGGGTCGCGTCATACCTGTGCCGTTTTCTTCGGCGGGACGGTCCGATGCTGGGGCGAGAACCGCAATGGTCAGCTTGGAATAGGGACCGTGCCGGACACCTCGTCCGTACCGATATCGGTTCCGGAGATTACCAAGGCCAGAGCGGTCTCCTCCGGCGGGAGTCACACTTGTGTTCTTCTTCAGGTCGGCCTGGTTGCCTGTTGGGGAGGCAACGATAAAGGTCAACTCGGGAGGGGCAACTTCAGTAAAACTGGCGGACCCTGGGTGGTTTCGGAACTTAAAAACGTAAGGGCCATCGCCGCCGGGGGGGAACACACCTGTGCCCTCCTTATAGATGGGTCAGTCTGGTGTTGGGGGGAAAACAACAACGGACAGCTCGGTACAGAAGAAGTTGGAAATGCACATGGTCCGGTGAGAATCCCTGGCATCATAGATGCCGTGGCGGTGACCTCCGGGGCATTTCATTCCTGTGCCCTCCTTAAGGAGGGCCGGTTAAGATGTTGGGGACGACGCGACAACGGCCAGCTCGGCGTCATCGATCTCTCTGGAGGAGGGGTTGTGATGGTTCCCGGGGTGACCTCTGCGGTCGCAATCACTACCGGGGCGTTTCACACTTGTATTCTTGATTCGGTGGGGGGGATAGAATGCTGGGGGGCCAATGACAGCGGACAGCTCGGGACCGGGGGGCCAAAAGGGCATGATCCGGCTCGCGGTTTTGTCGCCTTGCCTGAATCCTAGGGGCCTATCGGGGCAGGTTTCTTTAAACGGATAGGAAATGACTTGATTGATTTCTCAAAACAATAAAGGAGAGAGTATGGCGAAGATCATCACGGATTCCTGGGTGAAGGCCGATGTCGGCGATATGGAGATGGCGCTTGCCTTTTATGCGAAACTCGGACTCAAACCAACGATGCAAGTCCCGTCCTATTCCGAGTTGACCTTTCCAGGAGGAACCGTCTTGGGACTTCATCAGGTGAAGAAGGATGATCCCACGGGTCAAAAGGAAAAGGGTTCTAAAAATGGTTTTGTTCTTATGCTTCGAGTTCAAAACCTGGACCAGGTTGTGCGTGATCTGAAAAACGAAGGGCTTGAAATCAGCAAAATTGCGCATGCCCCCGGCGGGGCCGATTTTTCCTCTATCTATGATCCTGATGGCAACCGGCTTGTCCTGGTTGAGATGGGAGAGGCCTCTTGATCTGGAATTATCCTTGAGGAAGGCAGTTTCCACGTCCATGGCAGAGTTCAGTCAATATCCTGACAGGCTTCCGGATCATCAGGTCCGCGCACTGGTGCAGCTTCTGGCGGATGAAAATACGCACGTGGCCGAGACCGTAAGGGCCCAGCTCCTGGCACTGGGGACACGTGCTATCCCCTATCTCCATGGAATCCCGGAGCATCGAAACCCGGTTCTGCGTGAGGAGGCCGACAAGATGATTACGTGCATTCGGTTGGAGGAGGCTGCACAGCAATTCGAAGTTTTTTTGGAGGGCGATATCCACTTGGAGGAGGGGGCTTTTCTCCTCGCAAGAATGGCCTATCCCGATCTGGACGTTCAGGCGTATCGGCAGGACCTGGACGGTATGGCGAAGACCCTCAGCGAGCGTCTTCCTGCCGGCGGTGATGGTGATGCGACCCTCCGCATCGTCAATCACTACCTTTTTGTGGACCTCGCGTTCAGAGGGAATACCGAAGATTATACCAATCCGGAGAACAGTTATATTCACCGGGTTCTAGCCCGGAAGCTGGGCATCCCCATCTCCCTCTCTGCTGTTTGCCTCTTTATCGGACGAAGGCTGGGCCTGCCGTTCTTTGGCGTGGGCTTGCCTGGACATTTTATAGTCAGTTACCGTGGCGATTTGAACCCGTTATTTATTGATCCCTTCAATGCCGGGCAAATCCTGACCCGGGAACAGTGCATGCAGTTCATCACGCGGACCGGCCAGCACTGGCATGAAGACTATCTCTCCGTGACAGCGGACCGTGAAATACTCGCCCGTATGATACGAAACCTGGTTGCGAGTTATACGCGCCTCGGTGAAACCACTCTGGCGGAGCGGCTCTCAAGATGCCTTAAACGCCATGGTCATGAGGACGGAGCTTAAAAAGTCGTCAAGACTTCAGCCCTCTTATACGGGTGTGATGTGTTCCAGGATGATGACCCCGTTGTTCTTCCACTCTCCCTCTTCCCGGACGAGCTCATATCGGACGATGACGGTCACATGATCCACCCCGGTTACATGGACAATCGCATCAGCGTGGGTTCCGTCGTTCGACAGGACAATCCTGCCGAAAGTGCTCTTGCGAGACTGGGCGATTTGCGGAAAACCGTTTCGTACCATCACCTCAAATTCTGTACGCGACAATACAGACTGAATGTCTCTTGAGGCATATCGATATGCGACCTCATAGTCGTTGGCATTGAAAGCCTTAAGCTGTTGTTGTATGAGTGTCTTGATGCTGTCAATGGGAAGTTCAGTCGCATGGGCAGAGCTGGATATAAAAATCACGAAGGAGAGAACGACAAGACGAAGGGCAATTACCCCTTCTTTCTGCTTATCCTTGTTCATGATGAGACCTCTGTAAAAATTTACTACAAAATGGTACCGTCGAGGATGTGACATCCCCTCGTAGAACTGTACCATTGGTAAGAGAGTAAATCTTTTGTAACGATTTAGCTACCTATTCTTTCCTCCTGATTGTAGTGTTGGAAGGATTTTTTTCTTTTTCACGAAAGATTCTCCTCCTTATTTTCTTAGTGCTCCATAACCCCTGACGGAATAAGATGCGTGGCGGTTCTGTCTTCGTGAGGCCGGTCAGTTGTTTCGCTTAACGGTCTGGAAATCTCGTTCCATGAGATCGATTGCGACCTGGTTGCGGCCGTTTCGCTTGGCTTTATACAAGCCCCGGTCCGCTTCTGCCACGACTTCTTCCCAAGTGGATTTTCCTTCTGTGCTATCCAGTTTTTCTCCTATCCCGCCGCTAATCGTGACCACCTTGAAGCGATTCTTTCTGTGAGGAATGCATAATCAGCAAGACGTTTGACCATTCGTTGTCCCATAACCTCGGCCTGTTTTCCTGTCGTCTCAGGGAGGATCAGGAGAAATTCTTCACCCCCGTAGCGATAGAGACGATCCGATTGTCGGATAGAGGATTTCAGGCTATCTGCCACTTCTTTAAGGGCCTTGTCTCCCATCAAGTGTCCGTAGTCGTCGTTGTATTCCTTAAAGTGGTCGATATCCAGGAGAATGACAGAGTACGGTTTTTTGTAACGGATCGCCGCGCTGTGTGTGTATTGTAGGTCGACCTCCATGGCACGCCGATTTCCGATTCCAAGGAGGGCATCTTCGAGGGCAAGTGCTTTAAGCTCTTTATTTGCTTCCTTCAGTTCCTCTGTCTTTGTGGTGACAGAGAGCTCTACCAATCCCCTGATTTTCTCGATCATCATGAAATGGGAGCGGACGAGGTCTGTCTGTGTGAGCAGGCCGGCAATCTCGCCCAATGGGTTGACGACGGGGAGATGCCTAATCCTTTTACTTCGGGCGACGACGAGTGCATCAAATACAGTGACGGTGAGATCGAGCGTTATCGGAGGTGATGACATTATTTCAGAGGCGAACCCCTTCGTGGCGTCAGTACCTTTAAGCAAACTCGCCAGGACACGGATCAGATCGCGTTCTGTGATGATCCCAACCGGAGTTTTTTTCTCGGTGACAACGAGGCATGAATGCCGGTTTGCGTGTATTAGGCGAATCACCTCTGTGATTTTTGTTTCCGGGCTAACGCAGGTGACCTCCTTAGTCATCAACTCGTGGCTTTGAAGTTCATTCATTGTTTTCTCCAACGCTTATTTTAGGAAACATGTGCTTATCCCTACGGATGTTCTGTGGATTGTATTTCTTGACTAAATTGTTTCACCTCGACTAATTTTTGGTCAAGGTCTTCAGTGATTTCTTCCAGTAAAGGCTCACTCAAATTAAGGATATCCCATGTGGCAGACTGTATGGGAGGGACAAAAGGGTCCCCGGTGAAACCAAAGCCATTTGCCTTAATCAGGATATCGGCCAGGTGGACAACGGCGGCCTCCACTCTGTAAGCCTCCGACTTCTCAACATCATGGTGACATGTAATGGGTTCACATAATGCTTCAGGGAGACCCCAGGCCCTCACGGCCCATCCTCCGACTTCAGCATGGTCTACTCCAAGCATTTCCAATTCGGCCTCCTGCATGGAGACCTCATTTTCTTTGACCTGTGTGAGGAGATAAGCATAGTCATCTTTGAGTTTGGACTGAATGATCACCTTGCCGATATCGTGCAACAAGGCCGCAGTTGAGACCTCCTCTGCCTTCGCCACTTTGAGTCGTTTCGCAATGATATTGGCGGCCATGGCCGTCCCGAGTGAATGCTCCCAGAATCCCAGGGCATTTTCGTTCGTCATCTCAAAAATAATAGAGGTCAAGACCAGTCCCTTGACGGCCTTGGCCCCGAGCATGACCATTGCCGCCGGGATGGTTGAGACATGGCCCGGAAAGCCGTAGAATGGAGAATTTGCAAGACGGAGGATCCTGGCGGACAGGGTCTGATCAGACGAGATCAGTCTGGAAATGTCCTTGAAAGGCGTCTTGTTGTCGTCCAGTAGAGAGAGGACCTCTACGATGATCCCAGGGATGGTGGGGAGGGATCGGACGTCTTTAATCACCTTCATGAAGGTATTTTGTTTATTCTCCATGGTCATTCTCCATTGAACGGAGTAATTGTCTTCTCGTGATCTCTTTCAGTTTCATCATGCGTTGATTCCCGTCCAGGCGTTTGAATCGATCGTCCAATGCATCCAGACGCTCCTGGAGGTCATCGTCCCTTTCGAGTTTGACTGGACGTTCTTTCACGCAGAGGGATTGGATTCCCATCTCTGTTAAGCGTTCAATCAACACCTGGGTCAATTCTGTCCCTTTCCTGCAGATCGGAAGTAGATCTGAACCCCCTGGATGGGCGATGTCCTTCGCAAGGACCATCTTTTCTTTTGCAGACTCTAAGAGGATATCCTTCATGCCACCCTTTCTTTAGAGACCATCATAAGTACCCTGGCAACGACGCCATGAAGGATTAGATAAGTGTGTTGAACAGTTAGGTGTCATGTTTGCTTGTCCACGGATGATGGAGACCACTTTTGTTTTTGTAAGAGCACTTCCGCTACAGCCTCAGGCACAGGGCGACTGAAGAGATAGCCCTGTCCGTTATCGCACTCATTTTCCTGCAAAAAAAATAAGTTGTTCTTCTGTCTCTATCCCCTCGGCAACGACATCCATTCTCAAATTATGGGCAAGCGAAATGATCGCAGTGGTAATCACGGCATCATCTTCATCATGCGCGATATCATTCACAAAGGACCGATCAATTTTTAACGAGTTGATCGGGAAACGCTTCAGGTAGCCCAAGGAGGAATAGCCGGTACCAAAATCATCGATCGAAAGAGTCACCTCCTCATCTTTTAAGCTTTTGAAGCGTTTGATGGTCACATCTGTATTTTCCATTAACAACGACTCGGTCATCTCCAGGATCAAATCTTCAGGATCCAGCCCGGTTTCGTTTAGGGTCCGGGCGACCATATCAATAAAGTTCTCCTGTTTAAACTGGATAGCAGAGACATTGACTGCGATGGATATTTTCGGCAAGCCCTTAATCTGCCAGGCCTTGTTTTGGGCGCAGGCGGTGCGGAGCACCCATTCCCCGATGGGGATAATAAGACCGGTTTCTTCAGTAATCGGGATAAATTCTGCAGGGGAGATCAATCCCACCCCAGGTCGTTCCCAGCGGACGAGGGCCTCCATGCCGATGACCTGGCCTGTCCTGAGACATATCTGAGGTTGGTAATTCAGTCTGAACTCGCCCCGTTCTATGGCATGGATAAGGGCGGATTCTATCTTGAGGTTCTGATGGAGCTTGCTGTTCAGTCTGGGCGAATAGAGGTTAAACTGTCCTTTCCCTTTTTCTTTCGCGTGAGACATTGCCATATCGGCATTCTTTAGGAGGGTCTCGGTGTCTTCCCCATCGCTCGGATAGATGCTGATCCCGATGCTGCCATTGATCAACATTTCCTGCTGTTCGATCTTGAACGGCTGCTTCAGGGCCTTGAGTATCCGGTCACTTATCAGGATAACGTCTTCATCCTTTGAAATAACCGTCAGCAGGAGACCGAACTCGTCTCCCCCCATCCTGGCCAGGAAGTCATCCTTGCGCAGGCATTGTCCTAAGCGATGCGCCACAACCTCCAGCAAACAGTCACCGACATGGCGTCCCAGGCTTTCGTTTGTCAATTTAAAGCGGTCAAGGTCAAGGAATAGAATGGCCATCGTTTGATGATATCGCTTTGCCTGAGCGAGTCCTTGAGTGAGGCGGTCAAGAAACATGCTGCGATTGGGAAGGCCGGTTAAAGTATCGTAATGGGCCAAATGGTGCGCATGCTCTTCGATCTCTTTCTGCTTGGTGATATCCGTGTGTATCGCGAGGCAGTTATAGGGTTTGTCTTTTCCGTTGAGAAAGGGCGTAATTGTGGCATCGACCCAATAGATCGACCCATCCTTAGCCCTGTTTCTGAGTTCACCTTTCCAGGTCTTTCCTGAGGTAATCGTATCCCAAATTTGTGTAATGAAGTTTTTTGAGTGGTAGCTTGCATTGACAATGGGATGGTCCTCACCGAGCAGTTCTTCTCTGTTGTATTTTGAGATTTCACAAAATTTCTTATTCGCATATTGGAGGATTCCCTCTTCATCGGCAATGGTGACCATTACAGAATGATTCAGGGCATGCTTGAGTACGGCCAATTCCCCAGGGATGACCTCCGGCCCATTCCTTAAATCCTTCATCGTATTGTTTTTGAGTCTATTAAGCACAGTATTTCCATATCGGAAGGAAAGGAGTAAAACTTGAGGTTTTTCCGGAAAAGGTCTCGCCCGAAGCAGGGAAACAGGCGATAAAGATCTAGTGCCATGTTTCATTCGGGGCAGGTCGACATCCTTCATCTTCAGGCGAAGATGAAGGATGTTGTTGTCTTGGGATTTATCCTTTCGGGTACCTGGCCTGAAGTTCTTTGAGCCGGTTCTTGTTTTTATTGAGTTTCGGGAGGGCATACTTCTCATCGATCGCAATGACTCCATTGAGGCAGTAGATCGCTGCTTTGAGGTCTCCTGCGGACTCATACAATGAAGCCTGGTGGTAGAGGGACGCGGCACAGCCCATCTCATCTTTGATCTGATGATAGAAAGAATAGGCCGCTTTGCTGAGCCGGAGCGCGTCTGTCTTCTCTCCGATCCCTTCTTTTGCCTTGGCGAGGCGATGAGAAGCATCGGCGCACAACCTGGGGCGATTGAGTTTATTTGCCAGGGCCATCCCCTTTTCGGCATATTTCAGGGAAGTATGAGGTTCTGAGCATTGAACCAGGGCAAGGGAGATGTTTCCGTAAAGCACGGCCAATTCCTCCTCTTTCCCCGAGCGTTCCAGGAGGAGGATGCCTTGTTTGTAAAAATGAATTCCTTTCTCAGCGTTCCCTTGGTCGGTATAGAGATTGCCTATATTTACATAGGTGACGCCCAGGCGACCATAGTCTTCGATGCGCCGGAGAATCTCCATGCCCTTTTTATAATATCCAATTGCATCATCAATTTTTCCGATCACACCATAGACATTCCCGATGTTCCCGTAAAGATCTGCCAGGGGAGCCGGATCTTCGCGAATGCCCTTCACGGATTTGAGGTAAAAGGTCAAGGCACTGCCGTAGTCTCCTCTCGAGAATGCGTCATTTCCTTGTTGCATGAGGGTATAGGGGTCCATCATTTTTTGTATTGGAATATCTTTATCGCGCCATGGGAAGCGCGCCTGCCTGTGCCTCGGCGTGGTAGGAACTCCGAACGAGGGGGCCGGACTCGACATGAGAGAGTCCCATCTCTTCCCCCTCTCTTTTAAGCGCCGCGAATTCATCCGGGTGGACGAAACGGTCGATGGGAAGATGTAAGGCCGTCGGCTGGAGATATTGGCCGAGGGTGAGAATGTCGCAGCCGACCTCTGCCAGGTCGGCCATCACGTTGCGGACCTCATCGATCGTCTCACCCAGACCGAGCATCAGTCCTGTTTTTGTGAGTAGCCCGTCTATTTTTGCCCGGACCAGAACCTGCAATGATCGCTCGTATCGGGCTTGAGGCCGAACCTGCCGGTAGAGCCGTGGGACGGTCTCTATATTATGGGCCAGAATGTCGGGGCTGGCAGCCAGGACGATCTCAAGCGCGTTTTTCTTCCCCTGGAAATCGGGGATGAGGACTTCGAGCGTACATTTCGGAGAGCGCGCACGGATTTGTCGAATCGATTCGGCGAAGATCTCGGCCCCGCCGTTATCCAGTTCATCTCGATTGACCGACGTAATCACAGCATGGCCCAGGTCCAGGGCGGCGACCGCTTCGGCAAGGTGCGCCGGTTCGGATTGGTCCAGTTCATTTGGACGTCCGAATTGTACTGCGCAGAAACCGCAGCTGCGGGTGCAGATCTCCCCAAGGATCATAAAGGTTGCCGTGCCGTTATTCCAGCATTCCCATATATTGGGACACCGCGCCTCTTCGCAGACGGTATGAAGATCAAGCCTTTTCGCAAGGTGGCGGATCCTCAGATAATTCTCTCCCGTTTCCCGCTTGACTTTAAACCAGGAGGGAAGCCGTTCTGTCCGACGCTGCGGCGGCGTCAAAAAATGTTGTTCCGGCATGGTTGTGGCCTCTCGCCTTTATTAAGGAGAAAAGGTTAATGTTGTTGTCTGATGACCTGTTATTTCCGCGAGTGAGCTAGAATGCAGTATTCTGATCAAGACCGGATATTGTGCAAAGTTCGCTGAATGCCGGATCAAACCCAGTCTGATATCAAAGGACTATACAATAAAGTCTAGCATCGTAGATGTGAAAAATCAAAATTGGCAACGATCGCTCTTCAGTCTTACACTGGAAAAGCTTGTCATTGGTTTACAGGTCCGATATATTGAGGAATCCGGTTTTATTAGATGGAGGCGAGAATTTTCCTGGCCGAAAGGGAGTAAACTGCTAAATTATTTACTCGCCGGATCCCTCCGAAGAAGGACTGGGATTGAGTTTTCTGTGTGTGTTGAAGGTCAATGGTCTGGCAGGCCCTGTCCGTAATGGTGAAGATAAATAAGAATAAGGACGCCCTCACCCGCTGTCGCTGGGTCGATTTTACCAAGCCCATTTACATAGAATATCATGACAAGGAATGGGGTGTTCCTGTTCATGACGATCGAATCATCTTCGA
The DNA here is from genome assembly GCA_012960925.1 of Candidatus Manganitrophaceae bacterium. Classification (NCBI taxonomy): domain Bacteria; kingdom Pseudomonadati; phylum Nitrospirota; class Nitrospiria; order Candidatus Troglogloeales; family Candidatus Manganitrophaceae; species Candidatus Manganitrophaceae bacterium. The sequence continues at coordinate 2,587 of DUAG01000011.1, read as the reverse complement.
GTTTCTGACGCTCGAATCTGCTCAGGCCGGCTTAAGCTGGTATACCGTTTTAAGAAAGCGTGAGAATTACCGGCTGGCCTTTGACCAGTTCAACCCAGAGAAGATCGCAAGATATGATGCAAAGCGGGTTGCACAGCTTTTGGGGAACCCGGGCATCATTCGAAATCGGCTCAAAGTGCTTGCCGCAATACACAACGCGCAGCACTTCCTGAACGTCCAGGAAGAATTCGGAAGTTTCGATAAATATATCTGGAAATTTGTTGATGGAAAACCGATCATCAATGAGATCAGAACGATAGAAGGCTATCAAACAACCACGAAAGAATCTGATGCAATGAGCAAGGACATGCGGAAACGGGGTTTTAAATTCATGGGTTCTACGATCTGCTATGCGCATATGCAGGCCACGGGGATGGTCGATGATCATTCGGTGAACTGTTTCCGTAAGCAGTTGTATCCTTCGAAGATGTGAGGGGGTTGCATGGAAATCCAAGATCGCTTAGGTCGGCCGCTTGTTTTTTCAGTGATCATCATGATGGTTCTGGCGTTCAACAGCTGTCGTGGCTTAATGAATAATCGGGCCGAGACCAAACCGGATCATTCTGATACTTCACTACGGACACGCACCTATACGGCCACTTATGAATCCTTTTTTGAGACCGCGGCGCATGTGACAGGATGGCTTCCCCGATGGGAGGTGGTAGAACAAGACATTGAGAATGGAAAGATCAGGGCGACGCGTCAAACGAGGATATTCCATTTTGTGGATGATGTTGAGATCAGTGTGAAACGGGTGAATGAGAATACATTGACGCTCGATGTCCTCTCGACTTCCCGTGTAGGAAAAGGGGACTTCGGACAAAATGGACGGAATATACGGGAATTTTTGAAGGGGATTGATGGGGAGATTGGATCAAACAACCCCAGATAAAGCATCTAAAATTCAATCTTTGTTGCAGAAATCTGTGGGAGGCTTAAAAGGGGTGAAACCATATGAACGAAGCAGAATTTAACACGGTTGTTGACGACACCTTAAATAAAATTGAAAGGGAACTTGATCGCTTAGATGTTGATCTTGACTATGAGACTTCAGACGGTTTGCTCAATTTGGAGTTTGAGAATGGCACCAAAATAATCCTCTCTCGCCAAACGCCGCTATCGCAGCTTTGGCTTGCCACCCCGACGGGGGCATACCATTTTGACTACGATGTCTCCCAACAGGTGTGGTTGGATGAAAAGGATAAAGTAACCTTATTCCGAGTTTTGAGTCAGCACTGCACAGAACATTCTGGTGGGGAGATTAATTTAGTAGAGCGACAGAGCTCCTAATTTTGAGATCGTGAAGATTCGACAACCTTGACGAAAGTTTGGTGCGGAAGCATATGTTTCTCTTTATGTACCAGGATGTGCCAAAGTAAAGACTGAACAGAGCCAACCAAAAGACATGTCAATATCAACCCGCCGCTGGTTTTAGAGGTTGAGCTTTACACAGCGAACTCAGGTAAAATAAGACCGTCGTAAAAATTAGAGTAGTTTCAAGTCCTCCAGCGGTAAGGAGTAAATCACCCGATAATTGCGGTAAACTGTTTCTATATCTTGCCATTTGTATTCACCTTCAGTTTTACACACAACGCCTGAGCTAGCCCGCGCTGAAAAGATATGTTCCAAAATTAGAGCGGAGATTCCGAGTCGGGTTAAGCGACTTGTTATGTGATTTATAGGAAGCTAGCGATAAATTTTGCAACAGGCTTTGTAAAATCATTATCTGTCCAATATTCACCATGCGCTAAAGGGTTCCAAGATGAGAAAACACCACCAACATTTATTGAAACATCTTTAGTCACTATTTTTTGTAATCGGGATTAATGGCCTTCAACGGATATGCTAAAACATCATCTGGATCATAATAGTTGAGCCATTTTGCCTTTTTCTTTAAATGCTGAGGCAACTTTTTTGGTGGAAACTCTATCGGTTCTACTTTTTCGTAGGCGAATGTAAATAACGGAATATTGCAGCCAAACGTAACCACTCCAGATAGTTTCTCCATTCGTTCAAAAGGGCTTATCTCAGCCTTCCTAGACTGCTGCATATCCCAGATATAATTTGACATAATGTGACCTCCAAGCGAGTGTGCCATTACAATGAGTGGCTTAGACTTAGATTGCAATCCATTCACATATAATGATTTGATACCCTTTTCTATTCGCTTATGGATTTTCTCATATGTGCTACTCCCTTTACTTCCCACTTTCTGATAAGCACTGGCATCACCCAAAGCAGAGAGCATAAATTTTCTCAATCCAATGTAATTAAGGTTGTTAGCTCTCTTTGCACTACGCAGGTATTCCTGTTATCGGCCTTCCAAAATATTTGCCCAGTATATAGGCTTCCAAGCAATAGCTTCGGGGGCTTTCCCAAAATCCGAAACCCGATCATTTAACTCCTCAATCATATCTACTGCAAAGTCAGGAGATTGAGAACCCATTCCGTGTATTATTACCACTGCCAACTCAGGAGTTATAACTGAAAGTGGTGTATTGAGTACTTGAAAAAAAGCGGCGTATCTGGTTGATTTGAAACTGCGAAT